>JALYLZ010000001.1 GCA_030774015.1 Actinomycetota bacterium
CCGGAGCCTTCTGACCAGCCGGATGCTGTTCGACAGGCGCAGCTGCGTTGCCGGCACTGAGCAATGGCCATGCACAGGGACCACCATCGAGCCTCCATCGAAGCGCGAGGGCTGGAGGACTTCAGCCGATTCCCCTCCGATCACGCGGCCTGATCAGAGGACGTTGAGGCCGCCCAAGAAAATGCCGATCACGATCAGCACGACTCCCAGGAGCAGACTGCGGCGGAAGAGGGCCACCACTCCGGCGACGATCAAAATGATGCCGATGATCCACAGCAGGGGAACGGCTCCCCCGTGCACGACTGCGGCCAGCGGTGGCGCCACGAGCATGGTGTGCATCGCGTCCTCCTCTCAGTCTCGGCTTTCCCGTTGCGCGGCTTCGCAAACGCCTTGAGTCTCGTGCCTAGCCCGGTGATCCAGCCGCCCTCCTGGGCGAGCGTCCAACAAGCATTGCAGGTCGCCTATCCACTCTCTCTCCCGCTCTCGGCCGGGAGGCTCTTCACCTCGACCAGGTGGACCTCTTCCTGGCCTTCCCAGGCAAGGTCCTGTCGGGGCTTGACTATCCAGCTGGCGAGGGCTCCCAGTCCCGGACGGCTTGCCCGAGCTTGACGAGAATGGCGGCCCCGCCCGCGAGCTCGAGAAGCCGAAGCGCCCAGTGCTTGCGCAGCAATGGGATCCGGAACGCCAAGGGCAGGGCAACCACCAGAACCCAGGCCATCCGACGTCTCCATCGCTCGCCGCTGGGAGAAGCCAGGAACTGGAGCGCCTCCCGCCGTCTGCGCCGGATGGCTTCAGGCAGTGTTCTGATGTCCACGTCGTGGGATGGTACATGTGCCGCCGGCGGTCCGTCGCCGCGAGAGTCCGTGCCCTCAGGGAGGGTCTGGTCATGCATCCTCGACCGCATCGGGGTCCGCTCCCGGGGGTCTCTGCTGCGGCGACCGAGGCAGCCTGATGCCGTGGCGCTCAGCCCACTCGGTGGGGCGGTCTGCGGCCAGCGCGGCATCTTTGGCGAGTCGAGCCAGCTCTTCTCTGCGCTCCCGCGCCGCGAGCCGGGCACGCAGCGACAGGTAGGCGATACCGCCCACCGGGATCGGCAGCCAGAAGCTCACCAGCCGATAGGAGATCACGCCCAGGATGGCAATCCCTCGCGCGGTCCCGAACCCCACCAGGGTGGAGGTGAGGACTGCCTCCACGATGCCGAGGCCGCCTGGGGTGATCGGGATCGCGGCCAGCACGTTGGCCAGGCCGTAGGAGACGAGCAACCCGACCACGCCGGGACGGCGGCCGAACGCCCACACGAACACCTCGAGCGACGCCGCGTCCAGCAGCCAGTTGGCTGCAGCCCACCCGACCGCGGAGAGCAGCAGCCGCCGATCGGCCAGCAGCATCACCAGGCGCGCCGCGAGGCGGTGGATCAACGCGTCCATCTTGTCCTCGTCGAGGAAAGGGGCATGTCGAGCCACGAACCGCATGGACCTGGCGGCTCGCTCCTCCCCCTTCGTGAGCGCCAGGACCGACAGACCGAAGCCGCCGATCACGACGGCTCCGGCCGCCGCGGCCGTCCCGTACAGGGGATTGAAGCCGTGCGTCGGAATCGAGACGACGAGCGCCAGCCAGAGCAACACGTTCAGCACCACGGCGGAGCCGATCCCCTGGATCGCCAGAGCAAATCCCGCGTCGCTCCCGCTGACTCCCTGCTGCCCCAAGAGTCGGAATCCGAGGGCGCTGGCGGCGGCCGAACCTCCCGGCACGAGGTGGCTGACGGAGAGCGTGGACAGCTCGATTCGAATGGTCGTGAACAACCGGGGGCGGCTCTTCCGAGGCAGCACGGCTTGGGTGAGCATGCCGTAGGCGATGATCGAGGCCACTTCGAGCGCCAGTCCGGCGAGGATGAACGCGACGTTCACCCTCGCGAGCAGGGACAGTGACTTGCGCGCCCCAGCGATCTGCGGGAGCACGAGGTAATCCACGATCAGGAAAAACAGCAGTACGCCGACAATGCGCCTCACAACGCGGGTAGATTTTGATCGGCGCTTGCGTGCCCTGCCGCCCCGCACGTTCGGGCCTCCATGCGCCTCGCTCACGTGGCTGACAGAAGCCTAGGGGAGTGATGGGCCGCGTCTAGCGAGCCTGCTCGACAGCCACATCGGCCCCACGGAAGCGTTGACCAACGCGCGTTTCAGTGCGACTTGACTTTCGTGCCCAGGTGCAGGTCCACGCCGAACAAGACCAGTGGCCACAGCAATACGGCGAGCACCGCGGAGGCGATGGTCTCGATGTCCCCGAGGTGGACGAAGTACTGGTGAGTCGCCGCCACGATGACGCCGACCACGATGTACACGATGGCGATCAAAGCCCTCATGCTTCGCGCCTCTCTCTCGTTCCCCCGCGCGGCAACCCGGCCAGCTTGGCTAGGTTGATGCTGCTCAGCTCACTTCACGAGCAGGTAGATGATGACGCCGAGCGCCACGAGCACGAGGAAACCGAACAGCATGCCCAGGCCTCGGCGATTAGCTCGCCCTCCCCCTCCTCCTCCTCCTCCTCCTCCCCATCGTCGCCCCCTCCCTCGTCTCCACGCCATGTTCTCCTCCTTCAGCGATGGCCTCGTCGGGCGCCGGACCCGTCTCGGGACCGGGTGCTGGGTCCTGACCCGACAAACCGCTCGGCTATTTCTACTTGGCCTCTCCCGGCACCGTGTCCTCCGCTTCAAGCAGCTCTTCGAACAGCGATCGATAGTGCACCAGGGCCCCCCTCAGGTCCTCTGTGGAGGCCTTGCCTTGGTCGTTGGCGAGCGAAACGCCATGTGCCGCCCGGTAGTTCGCAACGACCTCAGGATGGTCCACTGAGATATCAGCCGCCCGCTGCTCGAAGTCCTCCATGGGGTAGCCTCGATCTCGCATCACCTCGGCCACGAGGAGATCGGCCTCGCGGGTGGCCTTTGCGGGCGAATCCACGAACTCGGCCTGGGCCGCGCTCCATGCCCGCCGAAAGCGCTCGCGAGCGGCGGGGTCCAGCTGCCGGAGGTCCATCCCGGCCCTCCGTTGCTGCCTCGCCTCGAGCTCGGATTCGGCCCTCTTGCGGTTGCCCGCATCAGCCACGGTCCGCTCGTACTCGGGTCCGAATGCTCCTCGAAGAGACCCCGTTCGACGCTTCCTCCTGGCCCCCAGAATCAGCAAGCTGAGGACCCCCAGCACCACGACCACGATGACGACCCATCCCCACACAGGCATGCCCCGCTCCTTTCGTCCGTCCGCTAGGGCACCTCGCTTCTCATCGCCCGACGACGCCCTTCACCCTGCTGACCGCCTCGTCGACCTTCTGCTTCACCGCTCCCATGATCACATCCTCGGTTCCCCGTACGTCACGCGCGCCGCACCAGGTAGAAGATGACCAAGATCACCACGATGGCGACGATGATCCCGGGGATCGCCAATGAGAGAGCCAGCATGTCTCCTCCTCTTCGATGGGATCGATTGCACCGTTCCTATTCATGCCCCGCTCCTCCGCCGGGGACGCTACCGAGGATTCTCCTGTTCCCGTGCTCGTTGTGTGCCCCTGCATCGACGAGGGATGCGGTGAAACGGATCAAGGACGCCCAGCTCGGAGAGCCGAACAAATGCGGTCGCGGAGTGGCCCGGCATGCCGAACCGCGCATCTGAGGGGATCTGTACCGCTCGGCACCCGAGCCTCCTCGGCCCGCCCGCTCTCTCCCGTGGCGGCGCGGTTCTGTAGTCCGAACCGGAGGCTGAAGTCAGGATACGAGGGCCGATCGCTGGGGCCTGCACGCGGTTACAATAATGGATCCCGCCGGGGCCTCCGAGAGCGTTCGTTGTTGGTGACGAGAACTCCCGTCTAGTGGTCGGGCGGATCGTGGAGGAGGCCACACGGGATCGCTGACCGATGGTCAGGATCCTGATCGGTGGGCAAACGTCTTCGGAACGCCCGAGGCGTCTTCTTCATGCACGCCGAGAACGAAGCCCGGCAGCGAGGGCGCCGCTTGCCAGTCTGGAATTGAGCACCCGCGATGAGGATGCCTCCCGAGAGGACCCGAACGTCGCAGCCGGGGTTCTCCACGGGTTCCACTCGTCTCCCACACTCCGCTCCCGTTCGGGCCCCGAGAGACCGAGCCGTGCCTGGTGGGCAACTCGGACATCGGGACGACATCCAGGGGCTTCGCGCCGTCGCCGTCGTCCTGGTCGTGCTCTGGCACGCCAGAGTGGGGTTGCTGAGGGGGGGCTATATCGGTGTGGACGTCTTCTTCGTGCTGTCTGGCTTCCTCATCACCGGGTTGCTGCTTGCGGGGGCCGCGACGCCGAGGGCCTGGCACTTCGCGATCAGGGCGTCGGAGTGGAACCCCGAGTCCGCCCGCATCGTGAGTGGTCCGGCGGCCCCGGCCCGGCGGACGCGGGCCACCGTCTCGGACAGAAAGCGCCCCACGCCCCGGGCGGTGTTGGCCTTGCCGGTGCGCTGGCGGACGTGTAGGACCTCGCCGGTCTCGGCCCGGGTGGCGAGCAGGGGGGTGGTACCCCAGCCGTCGGGTGTGGCCGTAGCTCGCCCCGCCCTTTGCGTAGCCGTGGACCTCGCACACCGTGGAGTCGAGATCGATCGTCATCGGGGCGTCCCCCGGTCCCGTACCCGCGGCCCAGGCGCGGGCAAGCGCCACCGCGGTCACCTTGTCCAGCTGGCGGACGTGGCCGAAGGTGAACGACCGCAGGAACGTCCCGAGCGAGGACGGCGCCATGGGGCGGTGAGGCAGGACCTGCCCGGTGGCACCCGAGCAGGACCCCCGGACGGAGGACTACGTGACCGGGCGGTTCGGATGAGAGAGGAAACGCGACGCCGGTTCCACGACGACCTGGCCCACCTCCAGGCCACGCTGTACCGGGAGGCGGACCTGGCCACGACGGCGGTGGCGCGATCGGTCGAAGCGCTCGTGCACCGGAACGACGAGCTGGCCCAGGCAGTGATCGACGGGGACGACGAGGGGGCACGACTACGTGGGCGACACCAGGACCCTCGACGTCCACGTGAAGCGCATCCGCCAGAAGCTCGAGGTGGACCCCCACCGGCCGGCGCACCTGATCACCGTGCGCGGCCTGGGCTACCGGTTCGTGGACTGAACGCCCCGCGATTCGCCCGCTCTGCGCCCGCAGCCGCATCGCTGCTACGCTCGAACGCGTGTCCCCCACCCGCAGCGACCGGGACGAGGAGCCGGCCCGCGAGCGTCACGAGGCTGTCGTCATCGGCGCGGGGCCGGCAGGGCTCGCCGCCGCCGCGATGCTCCGACGCGAGGGCGTCCCGACCCTCGTCCTCGAGCAGGCCTCGGTCGGCTCGAGCTGGCGGCAGCACTACGACCGGCTCCACCTGCACACCGTTCGATGGCTTTCCAGCCTCCCCGGGCTCCCGATCGACCGACGGGAGGGCCGGTGGGTGTCCCGGGACGGCGTCGTCCGCTATCTCGAACGCTACGCGGGCCATCACCGCCTGAACGTGCGAGCTGGCGTCGAGGTCCTCGAGCTCGCCCGCGACGACGGTGCCTGGCGCCTGCGCACGAACCGAGCAGAGATCAGCGCGCACTTCGTGGTGGTGGCCACGGGGTTCAACCGAGAGGCAGTGCTCCCCGACTGGCCGGGGCGCGCCTCGTTCACGGGCCAGCTGCTGCATTCGGCCGACTATCGAAACCCCGCTCCGTATCGGGCCACGGACGTCCTCGTCGTCGGAACGGGGAACTCCGGCGCCGAGATCGCCGTGGACCTGGTCGAGGGCGGCGCCCGGGACGTCGCGATCTCCGTGCGAACCCCGCCCAACATCCTCCGACGCGACGTCGGCGGCCTTCCCTCGCAGGCCGTGGGGGTGCTGATCCGTCGCTTGCCCGTCCGTGTGGTGGACCGGATCGCCGCGGTCATGCAACGGCTGACCGTCGGGGACCTGACGCGCTACGGCATGCCGCCTCCCCCCGCCGGGATGCTCACGAGGGCGAACCAGGACTCGATCCCGATCCTCGACGTGGGCCTGATCCGGTTGCTCAAGCGGCGTCGCGTTCGGGTGGTCCCCGCGGTGGTGGGATTCGACGGGCCGGACGTGCTGCTGGAAGGCGGAACGACGGTCCGGCCTCATGCGGTCATCGCGGCGACCGGGTTCCGCCGCGGGCTCGAGCGGCTGGTCGGCGGGCTCGGACTGGTGGAGCCGGGCGGCCGGCCGGTGGTCCACGGCGAGCGAACCCATCTGAACGCGCCGAACCTGTACTTCATCGGGTTCACCAACCCGATCAGCGGCAACCTGCGCGAGATCGGCATCGACGCCCGGCTGATAGCCCGCGCCGTGGCCCGGGAGCGAGCGGCCGCGGCCAGCGTTCCCGTCCGCGCCGCCTAGGCCGAGTCGGTCGACCGGCGCGACCGCATTGGACAGGCGGGGGCTTGCCTCGATAGCCCGTGGGGTCCAGAAACACGATCGCGGCCTGAGACCGGCAGCGGCGGTCCGGTCTGCGACAATGCCGCGCCGTGATCAGCTCCCTCCTCTATCTCCTCCTGCGCCGGGTCCTCCGCCTGGCCCATTCGAGCGATCGCATGGCGGCCGAGGCGGAACTCGAGGTCGCCGTGCTGCGACACCACGGAACCGGCTGGGCACTTAACCGAAGAATGGCGCACCATCCTCACCGAGCAGGACAAGCGGCTCGTCGAAGAACCACTTGTTGAGGTGGTCGATAATCTTGTTGGCGCCCCAGTAAGGGTACGGCCCGGGCCGCGCAGCTCGTTGCTCGGCATTCAGCGGCACTCGCTTGCCGTCAAGGCAACGGGTCACGAAGCGCAGGTGCGCCACCTCCCAGTGAGCAGGAAGTTGGGGCAGCCAGTCGATCGGCGAGGGGGCGTACGTCCAGGCTGTTGTCGCGATGTCCGTCATCAGGTCAGCCCCAGAGCGCGCTCCACGAGTCCGTCGCCTTCGGCGAGGACCTTCCGGATGTCCACCTCGATTGTCTCGAGCGGCCGGAGCTCGACGGGCTTGTAGAAATGCCGCGTGAACGATATCTCGTAGCCGATCTTCTCCTCGGACTTCTCGTCGACCCAGGCGTCGGGCGCGAAAGGCGTCACCTCGCGAGCGATGAACGCATCGATCCCGCCCCCTTCGAGGAGCGGCACGTGCTCGTAGTCGGTGAGCACCGGGTCGGCCTCGTATTCGATGACCGCCTGCTTGCTGTCGATCTCCACCCGGAATCGGCCGTGCAAGGGGTCCGGCACCGCCTTCGCGCCCTTGACCACCTTCTTGACCACTGCTGGCGCCTCCTCGTCCCGCCACGACAGGCCGCGAACGAGGGCCTTCTTGTGTCCCTCGGCCAACTTCACGTCCCAGGCGGTGAGAGCGGCGTCGACGGTCTCGACGAAGGAGTTGTGGTCGTCGAACACCTCGGTGCCAATCTCTTCGGCAAGGCGCTGGCCGAGCTCGTAGAGGTGGTGGTCGCGGGCCCACCTCTTCTCGTCGAGCAGCCGCTTGCGTAACGCCGCCTTCACCCGGGGTCCGGCGTCCTCGTCCTCGTCCTCGCCGCCGTCCAGGGTGGCCCGGAACCGACGTCACGCCCAAGAGGTCTTCGTCCCCCTGTCCCATCCACCCGGTGAGGCCCAGTTCGACTTCGGCCAGGCCACCGTCGAGATCGCGGGCGTGCGGCGCAAGGCCGCGTTCGCGGTCATGAGCCTCCCCTACTCGGACGCCTTCCACGTCTCCGCCTACCCCCGGGAGTGCACCGAGACCTTCCAGGCCGCCCACGTGGCCGCGTTCCGCTTCTTCGGGGGAGTGCCGACCCGGACCTCCTACGACAACACGACCATCGCGGTGCGCAAGGTGATCGGCCGGGAGCGGGCTCTCACCCGGGAGTTCCTCCGCCTGGAGAGCCACTTCCTGTTCGCCCACCGGTTCTGCCGGGTCGGCAGGGGCAACGAGAAGGGCCACGTGGAGTCCCTCGTCGGGTACGGGCGGCGCAACTTCATGGTGCCCGTCCCCTCCTGCTCCTCGTTCGCCGAGCTCAACGCCCGTCTGGAGGCCTCCTGCCGGGCCGACCTTCACCGGCGGGTCCGGGGCAAGGCCGTGACCAAGGCCGAGCTGCTCGAGGTCGACCGAGCGGCGATGCTTCAGATCCCCACCGCTTCCTTCGAGGCCCGCCGGGTGGTCCATGCCAGGGCGAACTCGCTCTCCCTTGTGCGGTTCGATCGCAACGACTACTCGGTCCCCACGGCGTTCGCCCATCACGAGCTCACCGTCGTGGGCGGGATCGAGCAGGTCCGCATCGTGGAGGACGCCCACCTGGTGGCGACGCATCCCCGGTGCTGGGAGTCCGAGCAGACCACCTTCGATCCCCGCCACTACCTGGCCTTACTCGAGCGCAAGCCCGGCGCCCTCGACGTCGCACGGCCACTGGAAGACTGGGACCTCCTGGGGTGCTTCGCCCTGCTGCGCCGGCGGCTGGAGGCCGACCTCTCGCACCTGGGCACCCGGGAGTTCATCAAGGTGCTGCGCCTTCTGGAACGCGCGTCGGTGGCCGAGCTCGCCGGCGCGGTACAGGCGGCCCTTGCGATCGGGGCCACGAGCTCCGACGCCATCGCCCTGATCCTTCACCACCGCCAGGAGCGACCGGTCTCGCTGTTCTCCCTTGACGGGCACCCGCACCTGCGCCCGTACCACATCGAGGCGCCCGACCTCTCGGCCTACGCCTCCTTGAAAGGAGCATCCGCATGAAGGCCCTGGAGTCCAAGTCCCTGGTCCTGCTGCGCCACCACCTGAAGGCGCTGCGGCTTCCCACCATCGGAGCCGAGTGCGAGAAGGTGGCGCGGCGGGCCGCGGCCGACAACGTCGATCACCTCACCTACCTGCTGCAGGTCACCGAGCTGGAGCTGCTGGAGCGCGAGCGCAAGGCC
>JALYLZ010000002.1 GCA_030774015.1 Actinomycetota bacterium
GCTCGTGCAGGCGGCGAAGCGGCGGGCTCGCGGGTACCGCACCAAGACCAACCTCATCGCCATGACCTACCTCATCGCAGGGAAGCTGGACATGGCGTCAGCCCACACGAAATAGCGAGGAGCCGAACTGGGACTGAGGGGCTCCCCGGGCGCGTAGGGAAGCTCCCGGAGAACCTTGACGTCAAGGAAGCCTGGGGCAACGAACCGAACCGCTTGTGGATCGATCATGTAGGAACTGCTGTCTTCGCGCAGCCGCTCCAGAAGGGGAGGATTCGTCGCCGCATAACTTGCCTCAACGACCGCTCCCAGGAGACGAAGACCCGGATCGAGGAGCGACGGCGGAGCAAGCGCCTGCTCGACTGCCCGGCCCTCGTAGGTGCTCAATCTTGGCCAGAATGCCATTTCCGCCGTTGGGACCGCGGCCAGGTCGTTCACGTGCCATACTATAGGACACAGCGAGTGACAATTACAAGACTGTCATTCTGTAGAAGGGGGACTGTCTCGTGCCTGTTGGGTTGATCGACCGTCTCGACTCGGCACTCAAGAGGACAGACCTCGACCAGAAGCAGGCGGCTCGTGTCTTGCGGGCGAGTCCTCGAACGGTGGCCAGGTGGCTTCGAGAGGAAGCGGCTCCCCGCCACGATGCCAGAGAGCGCCTGCTCGAGTTCCTGGCAGTGCTCGAGCTTCTGTCGCGTGTCCTGCGGCCAGAGCCCGCTCATGACTGGCTCTTCACACCGAACCCTCTCCTCTCACATCACAAGCCGGCGGATCTTCTGCGTGAGGGCAAGTACCGCGAGGTCCTTGGCGCGATCGATGCGCTCGGTGAAGGTGTGTTCGTCTGACCCTGATGCCCCCAGCGGACCGAGGGCTCATCCAGATCGTCGATGGCCTCCCGCGGATCCGTTTCGAAAGAGAAGCATTCCGGCACGTCGCGCCCGGCTACCAGCCCCGAGGAGGCGAGGGCGTTCGGATCCAGGGTGGCCGCTGGAACCCACCGGACTCCTTCCCCGTCCTGTATCTCGCCCTCGAACGAGAGAGCGTCGTCGGGGAGTTCTATCGCAGGGCTCGCCGAGAGGGCTCCCCGCCAGAGAACCTGCTACCTCGGTTGCTCTATCGCTTCCGCGTGGAACTGCGGGATGTGCTGGACTTGCGGGAGGATTCGGCTATGGAGGCTCTCGGACTCACGCAGGCGATACTGACGTCGGACGACGCCGGCTCGTGCCAGGCCGTGGGCGATGCTGCTCACTACGCCGGCTTCGAGGCGCTTCTCGCGCCATCCGCGACGGGAATCGGGCATACCCTCGCGGTCTTCACGGATCGCCTGAGAGCCGGCTCGTTCCTGGAGCCGCTGGATCATGAAACGTGGGAAACGCTTCCCCCGCTGCCCTGGAGCGAGGCACGTTGAGTCGATTCTGGGGCAAGACCCACCTGCCGCCAGCGGCCACTTCTGCCTGGGGAACGCCCGAATGAGAATTCGGCGGCGCGAACGTCGGACGAAGCCAAGGACGCCGTTTACGGTCGGAGGCTATTTCTCGGGAGGTGTGAAGGCGTCGGACATGCCACCGCCACCACGACGGCCCGCCGCGGGCGCCAAGGCCCGCTTCGGGCAAGCTCAGGAAGGCTCTAAGGGTCCGGAAGGGAATTACATGACTGTAGTTAGCCGGCGGCCGACGGCGGGACGATCGTGTAGTTCCACTCACCATGGAACGTGTGCCCCTTGATGCGCGGGCCGATCGCGGCCATCTCCTCATCGCTGACCTTGACCCCTCGAGGGTAGCTGTTGGTGTCGGCTTCAGCGTGCACGGTCAACCCGGTCCGGGTGGTGGTGGCGCCGATGAGCTCCACCACCACCTCGTGGCTCGTCAGGGGACGGCCTCGCCAGTTGGCGGTGATCGCCGAGAACAGGCGGTGCTCGATCTTGTTCCACTTGCTGGTACCGGGCGGGAAGTGGCACACCGTGATGGCCAGGCCGGTCTCGGCGACGAGGGTGGACAGTTCGAGCTTCCACAGCCGCACCCGGTAGCCGTTGGACCCACCGGCGTCGGCGCAGATGAGCAGGCGTGGGGCCTTCGGGTACGCCCCGGCGCCGACCTGGCCCCACCACCGGCGCAGGGTGGCCACGGCGAAGCTGGCGGTGTCCCCGTCCGAGCCGACCGACACCCATCCGGCGTTCGCCGCCACGTCGTAGATGCCGTAGGGAACCGCCTTGGGGACGGTGGGGTCGGGGAAGTCATGTATCCCCACCGGCACCGGCTCCCCCGTGGGCTGCCACTCCCGGCCCGCGTTCTTGTAGCCGGGATCGGCCCCGATGAGCTCCTTCTTCTTGGTGTCGACGCTGATCACCGGGTCGCCCGTACTGAGGAACCGGCGCACCGTCCGGTTGATGTGGCGGAACTGGGCGTCCCGGTCCGGGTGCTGCTTCCCCTCGGTCACCTTGGCGTTGGCCTGCAGGCTGTAGCCCAGGGTGTGCAGCAGCTCCCCGACCCGGACGTGGCTCACCGGATGCCCTTGAGCGGCGAGGGCCCCGGCCAGGGTTCGGGTCGACTTCGTCGTCCACCGCAGGGGCGACTCCGGATCGCCCCGGGTCTCCGGATCGACCAGGGCATCCAGCGCGCCGAGCAGTCCGGGATCCTTGTCGGTGACCCGTTTACGCCCACCACCCGGACCGCGGACCCGACCCTGGGACGCCGCGCCCTGGTCCAGCTCCGCCCGGCCCTTGCGCACCGTGTTGGGAGACATCCCGGTGACCCGGACCACGGCGGCCAGACCCCCACGGCCCAACGCCCGCGCCCCGGCCCCGGCCAGCAGCCGACGCTGACGCTCGTCCAGGTGCGGGGCAAGCACCTTGACCATCTCGCCCACAGCCAGCTCGGGTGCCGCCACGCGGACAGGCTACACCGGAATCACTTACCAATCAGCTTATTCCGTTCCGAGTCCTAACCGTCGGAGATCGCCACGAGCTCCTTGGTCCCGTCGGTGCGGACCCCCACCATGACCAGCACACACAGCCGGTCGTCGTCTCCCAGGCGGACGGTGAAGTGGACGCCGTCGACCCAGCAGTACACGT
>JALYLZ010000003.1 GCA_030774015.1 Actinomycetota bacterium
GAGGAGCTGCGCGCGGACGTCCGCGCCGGCCGTCTGGATGCCGACGCGATCGAGGCGGTGCTGGAGGCGGCCGGGCACCCGGCGCGCCGGCGCCGCGAGCACGTGGCCTCCCTGACCGCGCGGGAGGTCGAGGTGCTTCGCCTGGTGGCCCGCGGCCTGTCCATCCGGGAGATCGCCCGGGCCCTGACCATCGCGCCCAAGACGGCGGACGCCCACATTCAGCACATCTACACGAAGGTCGGAGTCTCCACCCGGGCGGCGGCGACGCTGTTCGCCATGGAACACGACCTGGTCGGCCCCCTCGCGAGCTGAAGCGGCAGACCGCCACCGGCGAAGATCGGGAGATCTCCCGATGGCCCGCGGCCTCCCTTCCCGCACGATGGCCGCGTCAACGGGTGAGCACGAGGAAGGGAGGACGCAGACGGACTTGCTGGGGCTGCCAGCAGCTCGGGGTCGTCCCCGAGATGGCGCCGGCCAAGGCGTGACGTGAGACTCGGCGGTGCAGTTCCGTTCGTGATTCCGGGCGGCACCGCCTCCAACGAAGGGAGACGACGATGGCGAAGTTCAACGTGGGGATCGAGACGGCGGCCGAGCCGCAGCAGGTCGTCGACGCGCTGATCGACTTCTCGGACGGCCGGCCGGAGATCTGGCCGGGCCTGGCCCGGGAGTTCTACGAGGTGTATTCGGTGGGCGAGACATCGGCCGAGATCCGGGAGGGAAGCTCCAAGCCCGTGAAAGTGTGGGCTCGGGAGCGCTACGAGTGGTCGACCCCAGGCGTGGTGCGTTGGGAGGTCCTGGAGAGCAACTTCTGCCGACCGGGGAGCTACGTGGAGGTCCGGGTGGAGCCGAAGCAGGGCGGCGGGAGCCACGTGGACCTGGAGTGGAACCGGACTCCCAGCAACGCGAAGGGCCGCGTCGCCGTCATGATCATGAAGGTGGCCGGCCCGTCCATCTTGAAGTCGTACATGACCAAGACGCTCCGGCGCGTGGCGGACAGCGCGGCGAGCTAGGTCCGTCGTATCTGGGCGTCTTCATGCAGTTGGGGCTGACCCCGAAGCCGTAGGCGTCCCTCACGCCGCGACCTCGTGGATCCAGCCGGGCTCCCGGACGATGGCTCCATCCAGGCCCATGGCGATGACCAGGCGAAGGACGCCGGCATCGGGGACGTCCCACACGTAGACCCGCAGCCCGGCGTCCCGCCACCGGGCGTACAGGCGCGCGCCGTCGTCGCCGGTGAGCGTGGCCGCCCTGGCCGAGACGGCCACCGGGATCCCCCCCCGTCGGGCCTGGCCGCGGAGCCGCTCCAGCACGCCGCCCCGAGCCTGCGGCTCGCCGTACATGGGCAGGACCTCGGGGCGAAGACGCGCGAAGCGCTCCACGACCCCGGCGTCCGGAGAGCACACCGCGTCCGGTTCACCGTCGCGGAGCGAGGCCAGCCGCTCCAGACCGCTATCCGGCCACCTGCCCTTGAGGTCCAGGAGGAGCGGCGGGAGCCCGCGAGCCTCCTGCATGACCTCCGGCAGCGTCAGGTGTGTCTCCACGCGGCGAACCACGGTGAGCCATCGCCGGGGCGGGGTGGACGCGCCGAGCGCGACACCGTTCGGGCCGAGGACGAACCGTCCCACGCTGGGATCGTGCGACAGGCGAAGCTCGCCCCGCTTGCACCACACGTCCATCTCCAGCCGGTCGAACCCGGCGGCGATGCCCTCGCGGATGCGTTCGGTCGTGTTCGATCGATGAAGGACCCACTCCAACGATGCCTGCTCCCGGTCCTCGCGCCGTCCCCGCCGCGCCTGGATGGTCTCGCGAGCGTACATCCGGCGGCGTCGTTCAGCGTCGCGCTCGGCGTACGATCGGACCTCATCCCTGGAGGAGGAACCGTTCCGTGGGCGCGTCACCAGAGCGATCGGGATCGAGGCGCTGGGTGGTCGGGACGGCGGCCGTCCTGGCGGGCCTGGGCGTGCGCGCGGTCCTCCGGGAGCGGCGGGAGCAGGGGGAGGGCCAGCCCGGCGAGCGGCCCCGGCGCATCTCGTGGGTGGGGAGGAAGCTCGATCCCTACCCCACGCTGGAGGACCAGGGGCTCGTGCTGCCGGTGCTTCCCCCCGCGGAGATCGTGACCGTTCCGGGGCGAGGGGAGATGTTCGTCCGTCGCACGTCGGGTACGTCGGGCACATCGGGCGCCTCCGAAGGCGGCGAGGGCGTGCCCGTGCTGCTGCTCCACGGCTGGATGGCCAGCGCCGACCTCAACTGGTTCCTGCTGTTCCATGAGCTCTCGCGGCACCACCCGGTGATCGCCCCCGACCTCCGCGGCCACGGCCGGGGCATCCGCAGCCACCGTCCGTTCTCGCTGGAGGACTGCGCCGACGACGCGGCGGCGCTGCTGCGGCACCTCGGCGTGGAGCGGGCCCTGGTGGTCGGGTACTCGATGGGGGGGCCGGTGGCCATGCTGGTGTGGCAACGCCACCCGGAGCTGGTGGCAGGGCTGGTGCTGGAAGCGACGGCGCTCGAGTTCAGCGGATCACCGCGTGAGCGCCTGGTGTGGCACCTCACGGGGCCGCTCGGCCTCCTTCTCCGGTGGCCCACGGGGCGGATCGTCCTGCTCCGGTTGACGGGGGGAATCGAGGAGGTCCCGACGTCCCTGCTCCGGTTCCGCGCGTGGGCCGACGGCGAGTTCCGCCGGAACGATCCCACGGAGGTCGCGGAGGCGGGACGCGCGCTCGGGCGGTTCGACGCCCGGCCGTTCGCGGGCTCCATCGACGTGCCCACGGCGGTGGTGGTCACCACGAAGGACAGCCTGGTGGCGCCGGACAAGCAGCGGGCGCTGGCCCGTGCCGTTCGGGCCCAGGTGTTCGAGTTCGCCGGCGATCACGCCGCCGTCGCGCTCCAGGCCGGCGAGTTCGCTCGGGTGACCCTGGACGCCATCGCGACCATCTCGCCGCGGACGGCTGGTTTGCCCGCCACGCCCTGACCGGGCCGGGGCTACCCCTCGAGGATCTTGCGGACCGCGGCCTCGGTCACCCGAACCGGCATCACCGCCCGGACCGGCTTGATCAGCCGGGCGTCCGTCCCGACCAGGTAGCGGAGCTTCGGCCGGCGGACCGTCGCCGCCTGCGCGACCTTGCGGGCCACCTCCCGCGGGTCGGCCTTCCGGCGGCGCTCCACCTGCTTCATGGCGAAGCGCTCCAGGCGCCGGCTCCGCTCGTAGTGCGGCGAGCTGGGGTCCTGCATGCCCTCGGCGTACTTCGCGTTGTCGAAGAAGATGTCGGTGGCGTACGTCCCCGGCTCGATCAGCGTGACGAAGATCCCGTCGTGGGCCGCCTCGTAGCGGAGGGCCTCGCCGAAGGCCTCCAGGGCCGCCTTGCTGGCGTTGTACGCGGACAGGCCGGGCACGGAGTTGAAGACGCCGATGCTCGACATCAGGATGATCCGGCCCGAGCGGCGCTCCCGCATCCCGGGCAGCACTGCCTTCACGACCCGCACCCCGCCGAAGAAGTTGGTCTCGAACTGCTCCCGGAACTGCTCGATCGAGGTGTCCTCCACGAAGCCGCCGACCCCGTAGCCGGCGTTGCTGACCAGCACGTCGACCAGGCCGGCCTCGGCCAGGACCTTCTCGAAGGCGGCGGCCACGGACTCGTCGCTGGTGACGTCGAGCGGGAGGACCTCCACGGACACGCCGGCCTCGGCGGCGGCCCGGTCGAGATTGTCGCGCTTCCCGGGGTTCCGCATGGTCGCGTAGACCCGGAATCCCTTTCCCGCCAGCTCGACCGCCGAGAGCATCCCGAACCCGCTGGAGCTCCCGGTGATGACGGCGACGCCCCGGCCGGTGGCCATGCCCGGATTGTAGGCGGGTCGCTCGGGCCACGCGCTCCAGCGTCTCAGGCCACGCGCTCCAGCGCCTCGGAATCGGATTCCCCGGCGATGAGGTCCAGGACGGCGGCCTCCACCTGGGCCTGGAGCTGCGGTTCGGTGAACGGCTCGGCCCCCACGGCCTCGATGACGCCGGCGATCGTGACGCCGGCCCGGTAGCGGTCGAACACGCGCGGGTCGATGTAGGAAGCTCGGCACACCGCCGGCGTGTTGCCCAGCGAGCGAGCGGTCTCCGTCACCGCCCAGCGCACCGCGCGCTTGCGGGCGGTCCTGGACCGCGACGCCGGTGCCGACACCGCCAGGGCCACGGCGGTGAGCACGGTGCCGTGCCAGGTCCGGAAGTCCTTCGCCGAGTGGTCGTCGCCCGCGGCTTCCTTGATGTACTCGTTGACGTCGTCGGAGCGGACGTCGACCCAGGTCCGGCCCCGGCGGTAGGCCAGGAGCTCCTCGCCTCCACCCCGACGCCGCTTCAGCGTCCGGACCACCTCCACCACCTCGGGATCCGAAACCGCCTGCGTGACCCGCTTGCCCCCCTTGGCCGGGTAGTCGAACACCGCGGCGCCGCCCTCGATCCGCGCATGGTCCCTCTTCAGCGTGGCCACTCCCACCGTGCCGTGCTCCTCCGCGTAGACCTCCGATCCGATCCGGAAGTACCCCCGGTCGATCAGCCGGACCGCGCACGCGAGCACCCGTTCCCGGGTCATGTCGGGTCCGGCGATGTCGCGGGACACCGCCTTGCGCAGGCGGGGGAGGGCCCGGGCGAAGCGGATCACCCGGTCGTACTTCTCCTGGTCCCGGCGCTCCCGCCACCGTGGGTGGTACAGGTACTGCCGCCTGCCGGCCGCGTCAGTGCCCACGGCCTGGAGGTGGCCCATGTGATGGGGGCAGATCCACACGTCCTTCCAGGCCGGGGGGATGGCCAGGCCCCGGATCCGTTCCACGACCTCCGGGTCGGTGATGCGGGTGCCGGACGGATCCAGGTACACGAACCCCCGCCCGTTCCGCCGGCGGAGGAGTCCGGGGGCGGCGGGATCGGATCGTCGGAGCCTCGCCATGACGACTGTAGCCTTCCCGCGAAACGGCTCCCCGGAACCGGGGCGAGTGGCCGCCGCGCTGGCATAGCCTGGTCGCCATCGAACCCACGCTGTCCAACGCCCAGCTGGCCGAGCTGCTGGCCCGAGCGGCCGAGGCGGAGACCGCCCATCGCCGCCGGGCTCTGCACGGGGCCTCCCGCGCCGCCATGTTCGGATGGACCGAACCGGCCGCCGCCGTGCTCGAGCGGGGCGGCGCGCTCACCGACCTGTGGCGGGTGGGGCCGTGGGTGGCAGGGATGCTCTCGGAGTGGCTGGCGGACCCACCGGAGGTCCCCGAGCCCCCTGCCCTGCGTCGCGGCTTCCTGACCCGGGCCGACGTCGACGCTGCTCTGGAGGGACACGACCACTGGCGAGCCGAGCTTCGGGCCGACCTCCAGATGCACACGACCTACAGCGACGGGAGCGTTCCGCTGCCGGGGATGGCCGAGGCCGCCGCCGCCCTCGGCTACGAGTACATCGGCATCACCGACCACTCCAAGGGGCTGCCCATCGCCAACGGCATGGACGAGGAACGGCTGGCGCGACAGGCCGAGGAGATCGCCGCGCTGAACCGGGCCCTGGAAGCGGCCGGTTCGGGGCCACGGGTGCTGCACTCCATCGAGATGAACCTGTCGCCGGAGGGCGAGGGCGACATGGAGCCCGAGGCGCTGAGCCGCCTCGACCTCGTGCTGGGGGCGTTCCATTCGAAGCTCCGCCTGACCGAGGACCAGACCGACCGCTACCTCGCGGCGGTCCGCAACCCCACCGTCCACGTGCTGGCCCACCCCCGGTGCCGGATGTTCGACCGCCGGGCCGGGCTGTGGGCGGACTGGGATCGTGTGTTCGCGGCCGCCGCCGAACAGGGCACGGCGGTGGAGATCGACGCGAGCCCGTACCGCCAGGACCTCGACGTCGAGCTGCTGGCAGTGGCCCGCGAGGCCGGGGTGCGGATCTCCATCGGGACCGACGCCCACAGCGTGCGGGAGCTCCGGTACATGGACTTCGGCCTGGCCTCCGCGATCCTGGCGGGCATCCCGAAGGAGCGCATCCTCAACTTCCAGCCCGTCGAGGACGTCCTGGCCTGGGCCCGGGAGCGCCGGAGGCGAGGCGCCTCGGCCTAGACTCCTCTTCCGTGGCGACCTGCCCGAGCTGCGCCGAGGACAACCCCGACCGCGCGAAGTTCTGCCTGAACTGCGGGGCCGCGCTGGGGGAGGTCCGCCGCCCGCGCGAGGAACGCAAGATCGTCACGGTGCTGTTCTGCGACCTGGTCGGCTTCACCGCCCGCTCCGACCGGGCCGACCCCGAGGACGTCAAGGCCATGCTCCGCCCGTTCCATACCCGCCTGAAGCGGGAGATCGAGCTGTACGGCGGCAGCCTGGACAAGTTCATCGGGGACGCTGCGCTCGGGGTGTTCGGCTCTCCTGTCTCTCACGAGGACGACCCGGAACGAGCCGTCCGGGCCGGCCTGGCCATCCTCGACGCCATCGCGGAGCTCAACCAAGCGCACCCCGAGCTGAACCTGGCGGTTCGAGTCGGCATCAACACGGGGGAGGCGGTCGTGGCGTACGGGTCCGGCCCCCAGATCGGCGAGGCGGTGACCGGCGACGTGGTGAACACGGCCTCGCGCCTTCAGTCGGTGGCGCCGGTGAATGGCATCCTGGTCGGGGAGCAGACGTTCCGGGCCACGGAACGCCGGTTCGTGTACGAGGCCCTGGAGCCGGTCACGGTGAAGGGAAAGGCGGAGCCGCTTCCCGTCTGGGTGGTCCGCGAGGCCCGGGCTCGGCTCGGTGTGGACGTGGCTCTGTCCCACGCCACGCCGTACGTGGGGCGGGAGCAGGAGCTGCTGGCCCTTCGTGGCGCGTTCGACCGGGCGGTCCGCGACCGCATGGTGCATCTGGTCTCGGTGGTGGGCGAACCCGGCGCGGGGAAGAGCCGCCTGGTGGCCGAGCTCGGACGCCATGTCGACGGGCAGCCCGAGGGGGTGGTGTGGCGGCAGGGCCGGTGCCTGCCTTACGGGGAGGGCATCACGTTCTGGGCCCTCGGCGAGATCGTGAAGGCCCACGCCGGGATCCTGGAGTCGGACGGGGCCGGGGACGTCGCCGCCAAGCTCGACGCCGTCATCCCCCAGGCCGAGGGGGACCGGGAGTGGTTGCGCCAGCGCCTGGCGCCGCTGGTCGGCCTGGAGGCCGAGTCGCCGGCGGACCGGGAGGAGTCGTTCACGGCGTGGCGCCGGTTCCTGGAGAGCGTCGCGGCGGCCGATCCCACGGTGCTGGTGTTCGAGGATCTCCACTGGGCCGACCCCGCCCTGCTGGCGTTCCTGGACCACGTGACGGAATGGGCCCACGGCGTGCCGCTGGTCCTGCTGTGCACGGCCCGGCCCGACCTGTACGAGCGCCATCCCACCTGGGCCGGGGGGATGCGGAACGCGACGACGGTGAACCTGGCTCCGCTGTCGATGGAGGAGACCTCGCGCCTGGTGGCCGCGCTGCTCGACCACGCGGTCCTTCCCGCGGAGGTCCACGCCGTCGTGCTGGAACGCGCCGGCGGGAACCCGCTGTACGCGGAGGAGTTCGTGCGGATGCTCCGCGACCGCGAGCTGCTGGTCGAGCGGGGTGGGACGCTCCGCCTGGCCGAGGGCGCCGAGGTGCCGTTCCCGGACTCCATCCAGGCGCTCATCGCGGCGCGCCTGGACACGGTGAAGCCCGACCGAAAGGCCCTGCTCCAGGACGCCGCGGTGGTGGGGAAGGTCTTCTGGTCGGGGGCGTTGCTCGCGATGGGCGGACGCGAGCCCCGCGACGTGGCCGAGGCGCTCAACGAGCTCTCTCGCAAGGAGCTCATCCGCCCGTCCCGGGTCTCGTCGATGGAAGGACAGCGGGAGTTCGGGTTCTGGCACGTGCTGGTCCGCGACGTCGCCTACGGGCAGATCCCGCGAGCCGACCGGGCGGTCAAGCATCGGGCCGTCGCCGCCTGGATCGAGGGATCGGGCGGGGGTCGGGTCGAGGACCACGCCGAGGTCCTGGCCCACCACTACACCCGGGCCCTGCGGCTGGCGGAGGCGTGCGGCGAGGACCGGCTGGCGTCGGAGCTGTCCGGGCCGGCCCTGAGGTTCCTGATGGCGGCGGGGGATCGCGCCCTGGGCCTGGACGTGGGAGCCGCCCAGGTCAGCTTCCAGCGGGCGCTCGACCTCGCGCCGCCCGGGCACCCCGAGCGCCCCGCTGTGCTGGTCCGGTGGGCCGACGCCGCTCGCCAGGCCGGCCGGTTCCCGGAGGCCGCCGCCGCGCTCGAGGAAGCCATCGCCGCATTCCGGGAACGGGGAGACCGCCTGGCCGCCGCCCGCGCGTTGGGGGTCCTGTCGAGCATCCGGGTCAGCCTGGGCGGGGCGGGGCAACAGGAGCCGGCCGCCGAGGCCGTGGCGCTGCTGGAGCGGGAGCCGCCCGGTCCGGACCTGGTGGCCGCGTACGCGCGGATGTCCGGGGTGAACGTGGTGCTGGGGCTCTTTCGCCCCGCCATCGAGTGGGCCGACCGGGCGGTGGCGCTGGCCGCGGAGCTGGGGCTGGAGGTCCCCCCGCGAACCCTGGGCTTCCGCGGCTACGGGCGCGCGTCGCTGGGGGAGGCGGACGGGCTGGCGGGCATGCGGGCGGCGCTCGAGGCTGCGATCGAGCGAGGCGACGGTCGCGACGCCGCGGTTCTGTACAACAACCTGGCCGTGGCGGTGACGCCGATTGAGGGGCCGGCCAGCGCGGCGGCCACGCTCCGGGAGGGCGAGGAGTTCTCGGAGCGCCGCGGCATCGCCGAGATGGCCGACGCCATGCGCACCGGGTCGCTCGACGTGCTGATCGACCTGGGGGAATGGGATCGGGCATTGGACCTGGCGGCGACGCTGGGTGAGCGGGCCGAGGCCATCGGCGACGCCGCGGACCTGATCCAGGTCCGGTGGGTCCGGTGCCGGATCCTGGCCAAGCGGGGGGAGTTCTCCGCCGCGCTGGACATGGCCGAATGGCTGGTGGAGGCGGCTCGGGCGTCCGGGGCCACGGAGGACGTCACGGCCGGATTCACCGCTGCGGCGCTGGCGTATGGCGGCGCCGGGCTGCACGACCGGGCCATGGAGGTGCTGGTCGCGCTGGCCGGAACGCCGAACGTCCGGGAGAGTCCGGTGTATCCGGCCTACCTCCCGGACTTGGTTCGCCTGGCGGCCGGGATCGGCGACCTGGACCTTGCCGCGGGGCTGGCGGAGGGGGTGGGCACGATGAACCCGTACGGCGAGCACGCGCTGCGCGCCGCCGACGCCGTCGTGGCGGAGGCGCGCGGAGAGCTCGGCATTGCTGCCGATCGGTACGCGGAAGCCGCGGAACGGTGGGAGGCGTTCGGCGTGGTCCCGGAACGCGCGCACGCCCTGCTGGGCCGGGGCCGGTGCCTCGTCGCGCTGGGCCGGGCCGGCGAGGCCGAGCCGCCGCTTCGCCAAGCTCGGGAGCTGTTCCAGCGCCTGGGAGCCCGGCCCTCCATGGCCGAAGCCGACGCGATCCTGGCCCGGACCGCCGCGCTGAGCTCGTAGGGTCTGGGACCTGCGCCTACGGCCGGTACAGGAGGTCGATGTACTTCTTGAGCAGGTCTCTCACCATGCCCCGGAAGGGCATCGTCGCGGCCAGGCCGTAGACGGGGGCCATGCCCTCCTTCTCCGCCGGTTCCGACCGGACCTCCTGTGCCGATTCCCGGAGGTCCGACAGGAAGCGCTCGGCCACGCCGGGCTGGGTGTGGCGGAGCGTGACGCAGATGTGCACCGCGGTCGGCCGGTGCAGCCCGTTCAGGCTCCATCCCCGCCGCCCCATGTGCTCCAGCACGCGGTAGATGTCGAGCGAGTCGGACCCGAATGCGATGACCCACAGCGGGTCGCCCAGGACATGCAGCCCGGGGATCTCCGAGATCCCCCGCCGGATGGTGGCCGCCGTCTCCAGGATCCGCCCGGTCGCGTCGAGGTACCCCTCCTCGCCCGTCGCCACCATGGCCGCCCAGCACGCGGCGGACAGCGCGCCGGGCCGCGAGCCCGCCAGGGTGGGCGAGAAGTACAGACCGCCCGGCCATTCCGTGGCCACGAAGTACTGGTACGAGCGCAGCTCGGTCCCCCGGTACAGCACCACCGATGTCCCCTTCGCCGCGTAGCCGAACTTGTGGGTGTCCGCGGACATCGAGATGACCCCCGGGACGCCGAAGTCGAACCCGGGAACGTCGTACCCCAGCCGGCGGGCCCACGGCAGGACGAACCCGCCCAGGCACGCGTCGGTATGGAAGCCGATCCGTCGCTCCGCGGCCATTGCCGCCAGCTCCTCGATGGGGTCGATCACGCCGTGGGGGAACCCGGGCGCCGAGCCGACCAGCGCGATGGTGTTCCGGGTGATGGCGCGCCGGGTGGCCGCGACGTCGGCGCGGTAGTCCGGCCCCACGGGCACGCGGACCAGCTCGATGCCGAAGTACTGCGCCGCCTTGTCGAACGCGACGTGCGCCGAGGAGGGTGCGATCACCCGGGGCCGGGTGATCCGGCGCCGGTGCCGGGCCCAGTCCCGGTAGGTCTTCATGGCCAGCAGGATGCTCTCGGTCCCGCCGGACGTGACCGTGCCGACGACCTGCCTGGCGGGATCCCCGCCGTTCGCGGCGTCGGCCATGAGGTCCCCCCCGAGCATCGCCGCGGTCATGGACACGATCTCCGCCTCGTACTTCGCCCCGCTCGGCCACAGGTCGGCGTGCAGCGGGTTCAGCTGCGAGGTCAGCGCGTAGACCTCGTTCAGGAACCCGATGTGGTCGTCGTCACCCTGATAGACGGCTCCCGACGCGAACCCCTCCTGCCACCGGGGCCGCTCGATGCCGGCCAGCTCAGCGACCTCGCGCAACACCTCCACGCGGGGCAACCCGTTGACCGGCAGGCGTGGGAACGCGGCCGCCCGGCCCCGGTAGGGCTTCACGGCGTCCTGCATCCCGGCCAGGATGCGGTCGTACTCGCGGTCCAGGCGGTTCCGGAGCGCCGGGACCGCGGCGATCACTCGCTCGGCCGCGCGGGCCACGCGCGGGTCGAGGCGCTCCAGCCTGGTTGCGATGTCGGCGATGTCCATGTGCCCACGTCCTCTCGGCGTTCGTCCCCGCAGCCGCGGCCTACCGGTTCGCGTTCAGCCGCGCGTGGATCTTCCTGGTCGCTTTGTACAGGTTCAGGAACTCCCGGAACTGCGCGTCGTACACGGCGCGGTTGTGGGGATCGGGCTGGAAGGTCCGGGCGACGGGCACGCTGCCGGCGACCTCGTCCCAGGTCAGGCGGCCCAGGGCCACCGAGGCCTGGAGCGCTGCGCCTCGCGCGTTCGCCAACACCGGGTCCTCGGACTGGAGGATGGTCCGGTCCAGCACGTCGGCCACGACCTGGCACCACAGCTCCGACCGGGCGCCGCCGCCCACCACCGTGATCGCGTCCAGGCGCCGCTTGATGAACTTCTCCACGTACGTCAGCAGCCAGCGCGAGTTGTACGCCACGCCCTCCAGCACGGCCCGGACCAGGTGGCCGCGGGTCACCCCGAGCGACTGGTTGAAGAACCCGCCCCGGGCGGTGCGGTCGTCCACCGGCGTGCGCTCCCCGTTCACCCACGGCGCGAAGATCAGGCCGTCGCTTCCGGCTGGTGCGGCTTCCGCCAGGGCCAGCATCGTGCCGTAGGGGTCCTCGGGGTGGGGGCCGGCATCCGGGGGGAACAGGACGTTCTCCTTCAGCTCGACCAGGCAAACGCCGGCCGACTCCTGCTCGTTGGCCAGGAAGTACCGCCCGGGGATGGCCGAAGGCAGCGAGGCCATGTTGTGGAACAGGTCCGTCTTCTTGTACGGCACGTGACAGCTCAGCCACGACGACGTGCCCAGGCACAGGTGCGCGTCGAAGTCACGGACCGCGCCGGCCCCGATGGCCGCGGCCATGTTGTCCGGCGCGCCCGTCACCACCTGCGCGGTGCCGGGCAGTCCCAGCTCTGCGGCGGCCTCGGCTCGCAGCGGCCCCAGGACGCTGGCGGCCGGGACGATGTCGGGCAGCTTGGAGCGGTCCAGGCCGGCCATGCGCAGCAGCTTCCGGTCGTAGCGGACGTCGTTGACGTCCCGGGCGTCCGCCACCCAGTGCAGGGTCACCGCGTCGGACGACGTGACCATGCGCCCGCTCAGCCGGAAGTTGATCCAGTCCCGCGGTTCCAGGAACAGATGGGTCCGCTGGTGGATCGCCGGCAGGTGCTCCCGGACGAACAGGACGTGCGCGATGGAGTCCTTCCCCTGGTGCCCCGGCGCGCCGCCGGTCCGGCGGATCCACGCCACCAGCTTGCCCAGCCCGTAGCCCTGGACCATGGGGAACCCGCGGACGATCCGGCGGATCTGCTCGGCGCCGCGGGAGTCCATCCAGATGATGGCCCGGGTCAGGGGCCGGCCGTCCGCATCCACCGGCACCGTTCCCGACCACTGCGAACTGCACCCCACGCCGATCACGCTTGCCGGGTCGGCGCCGCTCGCGCCCATGACCCGGCGCGTCCCCCGGACCACGGCCCCCCACCAGTCCTCGGGGTCCTGCTCGGCGCCGCCGTGCGGCAGGAGGTGCAGCGGGTACCGCTCGAGCGCCGAGGCCACGATCTGGCCGCGCACGGTGACCAGCGCAAGCTTCAACCCGGAGGTCCCCAGGTCCAGCCCGAGCACGTGCTCCACAAGCGGCTCAGCGGACGTCAGTGCCGGCGCCGGCGGGGCTGAGCGGCGCGGCCGCTTGGCGGAGCGGCTCGGGGACGGTCAGCGCGATCAGCACGACCGCCACAGCCAGCGCGCTGGTCAGTGCCACCGCTGCATGGAAGTTCCCCTCCAGGCTCTTCAGCGCGCCCATGAGACCCACGATCACGGCGCCGCCCAGGTTCCCCGCCAGCAGCATGACCCCCACCGCCGTGCTCCCGACCTGGGGACCGAGCGTGGGGTCCTCGGAGGCCACCGCGATGGAGATGGGCAGCGCCGCCAGCAGGAAGAACCCCATCACGAAGGCCACCGGAACCAGCGCACCGAGCGAGCCGAGGTGCCCCAGCAGCCACAGCGTCGGCACGGCGACCACTCCCGCCAGGACCAGGAACGGCTTCCGCCGCCGGATCCGGTCGCTGGTCGCCCCCAGCACCACGGAGCCCACGATGCCGGCGATGGTGATCATGCCGGCGACCAGCCCCGCGCCGGTCTCGCCGATGCCGCGCGGCTTCAGGATCTCCTCGAGCCAGGTGGTGATTCCCAGGTAGAAGCCGAACCCCAGGAACAGCGCCGCGGAGAGCTTCCACTGGGTCCGTGACCGCAGGACCCGCCGGAGGGCCTGGCGGACGGAGAGCTCCTCCGGTGCCACCAGGCGCTCCGGGACCGGCGACGGCGCGATGCGCCAGAACACGGCCAGCGCCACCAGCGACACCCCGGCGTAGACCAGCTGCGTTCCCCGCACGCCCACGGCCGGCACCAGCCCGGGCGTGACGATCAGCCCCAGCGTGATCCCGAGGAAGATGGCCATGGTCCCCAGGCCGGTGGCCGTGGCGGCCTCCTCCTCCGGGAAGTGCCGGTTGACCACGTCGGCCACCGCGTTGATGAGGAACGGCTGCGGCAGCAGCAGCCCGACCGTCAGCACGAGCAGCAGGGGGAAGTCCCCGGCCACCGGCCGGAGGAATGCGAAGAGCGAGGTGGCCAGCCCGGCCCACAGCAGAGGGGTCCGGTAGCCCAGGCGGTCGGCCACCAGCCCGGCGGGGATGGACAGCGCCGCAGAGCACAGCGGTCCCACCGACACCAGCAGCCCGATGGAGACCTCGCTGGTGTGGAACGCGTGCGCCGCCTTCCCGGTAACCGAGGCGAAGGAGATCCACAGCATGTGGCTGGCCGCGACCAGCGCAACGTAGGAGGCGAGGACGGTCCACGACCCCGGCCGACGGACCGGCGCGTCCGGCTCCACGGTCTGCGTCGCCTCCGGCCTGGCGGCGCCCCCCGCGCCGACTTCCATCCCCACCTGCCCCTTTCCGAACGGCGGTGCCCGATGCTACCCCTTCGGTGCTCCCGGGAGCGTCCCGGGCGACGGCCCGGAGCGGCGGGCCGAGTCGCGGGGCCGGCGGTCTGGAGGCATACTCGGGCCTTCGGAGCACGTTGCAGCCAGCGCACACCAAGGGGGAAACCATGGTCGCCGTCGCCACCAAGCGGATGTTCGTGGGCGGGGAATGGGTCGAGGGATCGGCGGGCGAGACCCTCCCGGTGGTCAATCCCGCCACCGGCGAGACCATCGCCGAGACGCCCCGGGCGTCCGAGGAGGACGTGGACCGCGCGGTCGGCGCGGCCCGCAGGGCCTTCGACGAGACCTGGTTCGACACGACGCCCGGCGAGCGCCAGGCCATGATGCTGGCCCTGGCTCGCGCCATCGACGAGCACGATGAGGAGATCGGGCACCTGGAGTCCCAGAACGTCGGGAAGCCGGTGGCCTCCGTGATGCGGGACGAGATGCCCGTCATGACCGACCACTTGCGGTTCTTCGCCGGCGCCGCCCGGATGCTCGAGGGCCGAGCCGTCGGCGAGTACTTCAAGGCCGAGGGGACCCTGTTCACCAGCATGCTCCGCCGCGAGCCCATCGGCGTGGTCGGCCTGATCGCCCCTTGGAACTACCCGTTGTGGATGGCCATCTGGAAGTTCGGGCCGGCGCTCGCCGCCGGGAACACCGTGGTCATCAAGCCGTCGGAATGGACGCCGCTGTCGATGCTGCGGGTCGCGGAGCTGGCCGCCGACATCTTCCCGCCGGGCGTGTTCAACGTGATCACCGGGGACGGCGTGCCGACGGGGGCGGCGATGGTCAAGCACCCGGGGGTCGGGATGGTGTCGCTGACCGGTGAGGTCACCACGGGGAAGGAGGTCGCCCGCGCGGCCGCCGACACCCTGAAGAAGGTGCATCTGGAGCTCGGCGGGAAGGCCCCGGTGGTGGTGTTCGACGACGCCAACCTGGAGTCCACGGTGGAGTGGATCAAGATCGCCGGCTACTTCAACTCCGGCCAGGACTGCACGGCAGCCACGCGGGTGCTGGCCGGTCCGCGCGTGTACGACTCGCTCCTGGAGAACCTGGTGTCGTCGGTGCAGTCGATCGTCGTGGGCGACCCGCAGGACGAGGCCACCGAGATGGGTCCCGTCGTGTCGAAGGAGCACTTCGAGCGGGTCATGGGGTTCCTGTCCAGGGCCCGGGAGGGAGGCGCGTCGGTGCTGACCGGAGGCGACCGACTGGACCGGGCCGGGTTCTTCATCCAGCCCACCGTGATCACCGGCGTGGACCAGAGGGCCGAGATCGTCCAGCGGGAGGTGTTCGGCCCGGTGGTCACGGTGCAGCGGTTCGAGGACGACGACCAGGCCATCGCGTGGGCCAACGACGTCGACTACGGGCTGGCCGCGTCGGTGTGGACGCGCGACGTGGGGCGGGCGCTGAACGCCTCGCGGAAGCTCCGGTTCGGGACGGTGTGGATCAACACGCACATCCCGCTGACGCCGGAGATGCCCCACGGGGGCTACACCAAGAGCGGGTACGGTAAGGACATGTCGATCTACTCCGTGGAGGAGTACACGAACCTCAAGCACGTCATGGCCGCGATCGACTGACGCGGTCGTCGGGTTCCCGTCGAGCGACGCGAGGTGATCGAGATGGCCGTCCGTCCCTATTACGTGGCCGGCGAGTGGCGAACCGGCTCCGAGTCGTTCTCGGTGAAGAGTCCGTACGACGGAAGCGTGGTGGCGGAGGTGGCCGTCCCCACCGAGGCCGACACCGAGGTAGCGGTGGCCAGGGCCGCGTCTACGTTCGAGGACAGCCGGCGGCTTCCTATTCACGCCCGGGCGGAGGCACTCGCCCACGTGTCGCGACGTCTTCAGGAGCGCGGGGACGAGCTGGCCGAGGTCATCACTCGCGAGGGCGGGAAGCCGCTGAAGTGGTCCCGGGTGGAGGCCGCCCGGGCCGTGTCGACCTTCCGGTGGGCGTCGGAGGAGGTCCGGCGCATGGGCGGCGAGCTCATGCGCCTGGACACCGAGGCGTCGCTGGGAAGCCGGGCCGGCCTGATCCGCCGGTTCCCCCTGGGGCCGGTGCTGGGGATCAGCCCGTTCAACTTCCCGCTGAACCTGGTGGCGCACAAGGTGGCGCCGGCGCTGGCTGTGGGCGCGCCGATCGTGCTGAAGCCGGCCCGGGCCACGCCGCTGTCGGCGCTGGTGCTGGCCGAGCTCGTGTCCGAGACCGACCTCCCGCCCGGCATGTTCTCGGTCCTGCCGCTGGCCTCGGAGAAGGCCGAGGCCCTGGTCAAGGACCGGCGGTTCGCCAAGATCACCTTCACCGGCTCCAGCCCGGTCGGCTGGAAGCTGAAGGGCCTGGACCCACGCAAGCACGTCACGCTCGAGCTGGGCGGGAACGCCGGCGTGATCGTGCACTCCGACGCCGACCTGGACCACGCCGCCGAACGGGTGGCGGTGGGGGGCTACTACCAGGCCGGCCAGAGCTGCATCGCGGTGCAGCGGGTGCTGGTCCAGGCCGAGGTGGAGGCGCCGTTCCTGGAGCGGCTGGTCAAGCACGTCGAGGGCCTGAAGGTGGGCGACCCCATGGACCCGACGGTGGACGTGGGACCGCTCATCGACGCCGGCGCCCTGGAGCGCGTCGCCGAGTGGGTCGACGAGGCCGTCGGGGCGGGCGCCGAGGTCCTGACCGGCGGCAAGCGGCAGGACCCCTTCTACCCGCCGACGGTGCTGGCCAAGACGACGCCCGAGATGAAGGTCCGGTGCGAGGAGGTGTTCGGCCCGGTGGTGACGGTCGGCTCGTACCAGACGTTCGAGGAGGCCCTGGCCGAGGTGAACAACTCGCCGTACGGGCTCCAGGCCGGCGTGTTCACCCGAGACATCGAGCGAGCCTTCCTGGCCCACCGCGAGCTGGAGGTGGGCGGCGTGATCGTGAACGACGTCAGCGCGTTCCGGGCCGACCAGATGCCCTACGGCGGCGCCAAGGAATCCGGCTTCGGCCGCGAGGGCCTCCGCTACGCCATGGACGAGATGACCGAACCCAGGATCATGGTCCTGTCCAACCTCCCGCTGTAGCCACAGCCCGTCGAGCTTCGGGGGGGAGCTCGGGTCGCGAAGAAGGAAGGGGAGCGCGCTGGTTCAACGGCCGGTCGGCATCGAACGGGCCCGCGACGCGGTGAGGCGGGAGGCGTGGGCGGAGGCCCACGAGGAGTTCGGGAGCCTCGATCCGTCCCTGCTGGCCCCTGAGGACTGGGAGGGGTTCGCCGACGCCGCCTGGTGGCGCTCCAGGATCGAGGAGTCCATCGCGTTCCGGCAACGCGCCTACTCCGGCCACGCGGCGGCCGGCCAGGATCGGGCCGCGGGCTCGGTGGCGGTGCGGCTGAGCATCGACCACTTCCTGCGGTTCGAACCCGCCGTCGCCGCGGGATGGCACATGCGGGCGCAGCGACATCTCCAGGAGCAGGAGGAAGGCGTCGAGCACGGGTTCCTGGGCATCCTCGAGTCCACCATGGCGCGGTTCCAGGGTGACCTCGACGGGGCGATGGTCCTGGTGAGGCGGGCCACGGGGATCGGGCAACGCCTCGGCCACCGGGACCTCATCGCGATGGGGATCCACATGGAGGGGCTGGTGCTCATCGCCGGGGGAAGGGTCACCGAGGGCCTGGCGCTGCTGGACGAGGCCATGACCTCCGTCGTGACCGGGGAGCTCAGCCAGTTCTACACGGGAGCGGTCTACTGCAACGTCCTCGAGGCCTGCCTGGCGCTGGCGGACGTCCGTCGGGCCGGCGAGTGGGCCGATGCCTCGCGGGCGTGGTGCGAGTCCCTGCCGCCGGATTCCCCGTATCCCGGGCTGTGCCGGGTCAACCGCGCCGAGGTGGCGACGCTCCGAGGCGCCTGGTCTGAGGCGGAGGCCGAGTCCGCCCGGGCTTCGGAGGAGCTGATGAGCTTCAACCCGATCGCAGCCGCCGCCGCGATCTACGGGGTCGGCGAGATCCGCCGGCGCTTCGGCGACCTGGCCGGGGCCGAGGAGGCCTTCGGACGCGCCCACGCGTTGGGGTTCGAGCCGCAGCCGGGGCTGGCCCTCCTCCGGTTGGCCCAGGGGAAGGTGGAGGCCGCGGTGACCACCCTCCGCGTGGCCGTCGCCGGCGAGCGCGGCAACCGGCTCCGCCGGGCCCGGCTCCTGGCGGCCCAGATCGACGTGGCCCTCGCGGCGGGGGACCTCGACACCGCGGCTCCGGCCGCCGACGAGCTGGAGCGAATCGCAGGCGAGTTCGCGACGCCGGCGCTGGACGCGGCCGGGGCGGCGGCTCGAGGGGCGGTGCGGCTCGCCGAGGGCGACGTGCCCGGCGCCCTGGACAGCCTGCGCCGCGCCTGCGGGGTGTGGCAGGAGCTCCGGCTGCCCTACGAGGCGGCTCGAACCCGGATGCTGTACGGGCTCGCCCTGCGCGAGGCGGGCGACCGGGAGGACGCGGTGCTGGAGCTGCGCGCGGCGCTGGCGGCGTTCGAGCGGCTGGGCGCCGCCGCCGACGCGGAACGGGCCGCCGAGCTGCTGGCGGAGCAGCCGGGCCTTCCTCGAGGGCTCACCGGGCGGGAGATCGAGGTGCTCCGCCTGGTGGCCGCCGGCAAGTCCAACCGTGACATCGCCGCCGAGCTGGTGATCAGCGAGCACACGGTGGCCCGGCACCTCCAGAACATCTTCGCCAAGCTCGACGTCTCGTCACGCTCCGCCGCGACGGCGTTCGCCTTCGAGCACCGCCTGGCCTGACCGGGCCCCTCCGCTCGCCCCTCGCCGTGGTCATTTCTGACCACGGCCTCGACCTCGAATTGGTTGGTTCCGGCGATGAGTCGACGCGGCCCGGCGCCATACCGTCCTGCCACAGCCGGATCGAAGGAGGAGAGCGATGGAAGGGACGGTCGGCACAGAGCGGTTCGAGACCGTGATCATCGGCGGCGGTCAGGCCGGCCTGTCGGTGGGGTACCACCTGTCGAGGCGAGGCCGGCCGTTCGTCATCCTGGACGCGAACGAGCGGATCGGCGACTCCTGGCGGAAGCGGTGGGACTCGCTCCGGGTGTTCACGCCGGCCCGCTATGACGGCCTTCCTGGCATGTTGTTCCCGGCCCATCCCTGGTCGTTCCCCACCAAGGACGAGCTGGGCGACTACCTGGAGAGCTACGCGGGGCGATTCGACCTTTCTGTGCGAACCGGCGTCAAGGTGGATGGGCTTTCGGTGGAAGGGGACCGGTACGTGGTCGCCGCCGGAAACACCCGGTTCGAAGCCGACCAGGTGGTGGTCGCGACGGGGGCCTGCCAGACCCCCAGGGTCCCTGCGTTCGCCACCGAGCTGGGTCCGTCCATCGTGCAGCTCCATTCGAGCGGGTACCGCAACCCGTCCCAGCTCCGTGACGGCGACGTCCTGCTGGTCGGTGCTGGCAATTCCGGTGCCGAGCTCGCCTTCGAGGTGTCGCGCACCCACCGGACGTTCCTGGCCGGCAAGGAGCCCGGGCACATCCCCGCTCGGCACGGGGGCATCCCCTTCCGGTTCCTGGTCCGGGGAGTCCGGTTCCTCGGCCATCACGTGCTCACCACCGGGACGCCGATCGGCCGGAAGGTCCGCCCGAAGTTCCTGTCCAAGGGCACGCCGCTCATCCGGATCCGGCCAAAGGAGCTGGCTGCCGCCGGGGTCGAGCGGGGCCCCAGGGTGGTGGGGGTCCGGGACGGGCTGCCCGAGTTGGAGGACCACCGGGTCCTGGACGTGGCGAACGTGATCTGGTGCACGGGGTTCCGGCCGTCCTTCCCGTGGATCGACCTCCCGGTGTTCGGGGACGGCGGGGAGCCCCTCCATGATCGTGGTGTGGTGCAGGGCCAGCCGGGCCTCTATTTCATGGGGCTCCCCTTCCAGTACGCGGCCACCTCGGACGTCCTGCCCGGCGTGAGCCGGGACGCCCAGCACGTGGCGAAGCACATCGCATCTCGCGTGTCTGGGAGCGAGCACGGCGCACCCGCCATGACCGGAACCACCGTCACGAGCTGAGAGCCGCCCCACCGCCTGACAAGCCATCGGCCCGCCTACGGCCAGGGTTGGGCCGACCAGATCCCCTACGGAGGCGCCAAGGAATCCGGCTTCGGCCGCGAAGGCCTCCGCGACGCCATGGACGAGATGACCGAGCCCAGGATCATGGTCCTGTCCAACCTCCCGCTGTAGCGAGGTCGGATCGCGAATCCGCCGGGGGTTCGAATCCGGTCAGGTCCACCAAAGGTTCCTTATTCGAACCGATACCCGCAAGAACAGGTTGGCGGTCCGCCTCAGCCTCCTGTCGGCGCTTCACCCTGCCGGTCAGGAGGAACTCGAACTGGTCAACGAACTCTCCTTCGACCTTGTCTTCATCCACTTTCAGCTGCTCGAAGAGCGCCTGGTTGTAGAGCCGCCTTGTGGCGGGACTGGCCGCCTCATACTCCTGCGCGCAGTTGGCGAGCAACTCGAGCGCGATCTCGATGGTCTCCTCCACGTACGCCCAATCGGTCTCGGCAGCGGTTACGGCTCGCTCCGCCTCAAGCATCTCCCGGCCAATCCGCTCCTGCTCTGCCTTAAGGAGATCGAGGGGTATGGCGGACGCGTAGAAGGCCTGGAGCAGCCGCTCCCGTTCGGCCCGGAGTTGCGACAGCCGGATCTGGGCCCGCTTGGCAGCCCGGTCCGTGCGCCGGCGTTGCCTGGCGATCTCCGCCTGCAGGCCAGCCCGGACGGTTCGTAGCCTTTTCGGGGACACCTGGACGGTGCCGTAGTAGTCGATGATCGCGTCCTCCACCTCGTGGGCGAGCTGGTACGGGAGGTCGCAAGCGGAGTGCTTGTGCCGGGTGGCGCAGAAGAAGTAGAGATAGCGGCCCTTGGCATTGGTGAGGCACAAACGGGCAAGGCAGCGGTTGCACAGAATCCCCTTGAGGTAGTGGTTGTGGGTTCGCTGCTTCTCCCCGGCCTTGTTGTGGGCCCGGAGCACGGCCTGTACCCGGTCGAACAGCTCTCGACCGACGAGCGGCGGGTGCTTCCCTTCGTTCTCCACGCCGCGGTATTGGGTGATACCGATGTAGTAGGGGTTGTGCAGGATCTTCGACAGCTGGCCGAGGCGAAGGGGTCGCTCGGGACGAGTGCGGGTGGCCCGCTGGCGTAGGCCCGCCTTCGTGATTATCACCAGTAGCGTCTTCAGCGAGTACTCGCCGGTGGCGTAGAGCTCGAATGCGTGCTGCACGAGGGGGGCCCGCTCGGGGTCCTTCTCCACGGTCCGGAACTCCTTGCCGTCTACGAACTTCCGGACGTTGAGGTAGCCAATCGGGGCGAGGAAGGGGGTTCCGCCCTCTGCCGCCTTCTGGACGGTCCCCTTCAGGATCTCGGTCGCGAGGTTGGAGCTGTAGAACTCGGCGATTGAGCTCATGATGCCGTGCAGCAGCTTCCCCGAGGGCGTCTCGTCGATGTTCTCCGTCACCGAGACCAGCCGGACGCCAGCTGCCCGCAGGCCGGCGTTGATGATGACGTCGTCCTCGCGGTTGCGAGCCAGCCGGTCGACCTTGTGAACGATCAAGAGGTCGACGTCGCCGACCTCTCGGATGCGCTGGAGCATGGCCTGAAGTCCCGGGCGATCGGCCGTCTTGGCGGACTCGCCCAAGTCGACGTACTCATCGACCACGATGGCCCCCAGCTGGGCGGCCTTGCGGTAGCAGGCGCCGCGCTGGGCTGGGAGCGAGTAGCCTTCCTCGGTTTCGGCCTTCTCGGCCTGCTTGGTGGTAGACACCCGCAGGTAGACAACCGCCCGCTTGGGCTGCTCCGCTGGCGCCAGCTCGGCTGGTGGCGATTTCCGTTTCAGGGCTTGTGCCATGTCGCTCCTCCTACACCGCTACTCCACAGCGAGGGACCGGTTCGCTCAGGCCGATCTGGCGCAGGCGCACATTCATGGCCGCCTGCGACACCTCGAACCGCCGGGCCAGCACCCGCGGGTCCTGAACGCCTCGGCCCCACTGTCGCTTCAGCCAGGGCCGGGGCATGAGCAGACAGCCAGCGAAGTAGTCGCAGATCTGCTCGGCCCGGTCAGAATGCGACGCCCCTCGCACGGCCGGATAGAGCAAGTGGATGAAGGGGTTGTCGACGATGTGTTTGAGCTCATGGGCCAGGGAGAAGCGCTGACGGTTGGCCGCCTCCGCTGCGTTCAACAGGATCAGCCACCGGCCGTGGGACCATTCAGTCGCGGCCGACGTCGGAGTTAGCTTGACCCGCTCCACCTGGACCCTCGGCAGGCCCGTGATGGCCTTCTCCGGCACGGGCGGCTCGGTCACGCCAGACAGCTCCAGGAACTTGGCGGCCTGAAGCTCAGCCACCCGGAACGCCTCCGTCAGAGTCAGGGGCCGGATGGGCACGAAGTCTCTGAGGCTAGCGACCACGCCGCGCATCGCTGCTTCCCTCCTCGTCCTTGTACTTCTCATTGATAAGCTCAAAGTGGGATTGCAGCTGCTCAATGGCCTCTGCTGGTAGATCGTACTTAGCCCGAAGGTACGGGACGAATCCCGGCAGCCCTTCACCGCCGCGGTAGCCAGCCATCACGTAGAGGTCCGCCGTCTCTATCTCAAGTACCTGGGCCAGAAGCCGCAGGTGGCGAGGGTCGGGGGATGTGTACTCGCCGTGCTCCAAACGCGACAGCCAAGTGGCGTCGACTCTCGCAGCCGCAGCCAGCCCGCGCACAGAGAAGCCTCGCCGCTCGCGCATACGCTTGACGTAGTCGCCGAGTTGGTGGGGGTCAACTGTGGGGATAATTGGTGGTTTCATTGGTAAGTTCCTTTGGTCCAAATCGTACCATCCGGCGTGGACGGGGATCCACGGCGAATTGCCGAAAACCCCGCCAATTCCGGCCGGAGTTTCTGGCCGAATGCCCAACGAAGGGTGGGGGCGGAGAGATCGCATGGTGCGACCCCTCCGCCCCGTGTGGCGACCGGAGGCTCAGGCCTCCTTGCCCGGCCCGTTCCGGCGGCGTGACGGCCGCTCGGTCGGGGTCGGAGCCTCGCCCTTGTCGCCGAAGAGCGACTGGATGGCATCGCGCCGGGCGACCGATTCCCGCTCGATCTGAGCCAGGAACTCGGTGGCCCGCTGCTCGAAGTCCTCCTCCGAGCGCTTGCGCGCAATGTGGCTCTCGATGGCCTGACGGACTTCGTCCGCCACCGGCAGCCCGTCCAGCTGTGCCAGGAGCGCGAGCTGCGCGTGCAGGTCGTCCTCCAGGCGGATGGCCATGGTCTTCATGGCCGTGTTGCCGTGGTGTCCACGGCGACCACCTCCTCGGTGCTGGTGCGGCCGGCGATCTCCGGGTGAGATCGCTCAGGAAAGCCGCACGGCGCCGAGGAGCGCCGGTCATGCCGCCAGCCTCGCTGACCTCGCGGAGGCGTTCGCCTGAGCGTCCTCGATCCGCTTCATGGCGAGCCTCACGTACGCGGGGTTCAGCTCGATGCCGACCCAATCGCGCTTGAAGCGCTCGGCTACCAGCCCGACAGTCCCCGCCCCCATGAAGGGATCGGCGACGATGCCGGGCTTCCACCCCGCCCTGCAGGAACAGGCCGGGTGGAGCGGCCCCCGCTGGCGAATCGTCTCCCACCGCCTGGGATAGCGGCGTACGTATCTATCTCTATCCGCCGGAGCCTTGGCCCCGACGATGCTGATCGTCACCTTGCGGCGCCAGGGCTGTCCGCACCCGATGCAGATCCGCTCCGGGCAGGTGGCCAGGAGCGGGCGGACCACCAGCTCCGGCGGGAAGGTGGCGAAGTGGGCGCCCCGGTAGCCGCGGGTGGGCAGCACCCAGACGTCGCCCGGGTTCTTCCCCAGCGGATGGCCGGGCTGGTTGGCCGGGCGGGCCCGGCGCAGCCCCGCTTGGGTCCCAGCCGCCAGTGGCCCGACCCATGGCTCGGGTCTCATCGGTACGGGCCGCTCCGTCCTCGCAGCCTTGGACCGGTGGGGCTCGCGAATGGCGTCCAGATCGAAGAAGTAGCCGCGCCCAGGACGCCGGACCAGGAAGTACAGGACCTCGTAGGTCGTGTTGAGGCGGTCCGGGACGGAGTGTGGCATGGGGTTGGGCTTGGCCCAGATGACCTTGTTGCGCACGATCCAGCCATCCGCCACCAGAGCCAGCAGAAGCCGTTCCGGCGCCAGCAGCAGGCTCTTGGGTGGCGCACCGCGGCGAGCGTGGTTCGAGTAGCTGTCGCCGAGGTTCAGCCAGAGGCTCCCGGTGGGCTTGAGGACCCGAGCGAGCTCGGACATGACCCGGCGGAGGGATGCCGCCCAGTCATGGACGCTCGGCTCGAGTCCCATCTGTCCCGGGACCCCGTAGTCCCTGAGGGCGTAGTAGGGCGGGCTGGTGATAACGCAGTCCACGGAAGCCGGTGGCCACTGGCGAAGGGTCGCCGCGGCGTCGCCGATCACGATGGTCCGTCGGGGGAGCGTGGTCATGGCAGGCCCCCCGTCATGGTCTCGACCGTCTCGTCCACCAGCGCAACCCGGAACAGCCGATGGCTCTCCTTGGGCTGGCGGCCGATCAGGTCTCGGATCGTCTCCGCCCGCGCCGACCCAGGCACCACGAACAGCACCCACGGGAAGAGGCCCAGCGCTGACTGCTCGCGGCCGGACGCCCAGTAGGCGCGGTAGGTGTCGAGCTTGCGCCGGATGGCGGTCGCCCACTCCGTCCCGCGGTCGACCTCCACGAAGTAGTGGTGCTCGTACTCGCCCCGGACGACGCAGACCCGGGCGTCCGGCTTGAGCGTCGTCCGAACGCCGCCCGCCTTGAAGAAGGTCCGCCAGCATCCCGGCTCCCCCTGGAAGTGGAACAGTTCAATCCGGCCGGTCCGCCGGGCTTCGACCAGTTCCACGTAGATCTCGGTGACCTGCAGCGCGTGGGCGATGAAGGCCCAGCCGGGCACCCACGGACGGCGAGCTCTGACCCCAGCTCCTCCCGCTTCGATCTCCAGCAGGCGCAGACCGGCGGCGCCGAGGGTGTAGAGGTAGCCAGCCGAGCCGGAGCGGACTCCGCCAATCGACCGAGGCAGGCGCTCTAGGAAGCCCTTCTCCACGAGGGAGGCGACGACGCGCCGGCGGTTCCGGGCTTCTTCGTTGGCGAAGTGCAAGCGTTGAAGCTGGGCGCTGCTGGCAAGCCGGACGGTCTGAAGGATTCGAAGGATCGACCGATCGCGCTCGGCCAGCTCGGTGGCCAGGCGCTCCAGGCGGGCAAGACTGAGGTAGCTCCGAGTCATGAATGTGTCTCCGAGTTGGGACACACAGTCCCGGTCAATCTGGTCCCCGACGTTGGTCTCTGCCTGCCCAAACGCCGCAGCCCACTCGACGCGACCGGACGAGCGATCGGACATGGAGCAAACCGGGTCATGGCTGCCTCCGGGCCCGTCCAACCGGTCCCGCGCCGGGCCGGTCGCCGTAGCGTGCCCGCATGGCCCGCTCGATCTCAGCGCGGTCGCGCCCGAACCGGGCCCGGGACTGAGCCAGGGCCTGCTCCGCCATCCCGGTCTCGGGAGGCGGAGGCAGGGTGACGCCGGTGGCGGGCGCCACCACCCGCCCGTCCGCCATCAGGCTGACCACGACCTCGAACCGCCCCAGGCCTTCCAGGTCCCGTGCCTCGATGTGGGGAGCCAGCTCCCGGGCCATCACCCGGGCGTCGGCCGACCGCAGCGCAAACAGCACGCGGTTGCGGGCGTTGTTCAGGACAGCCAAACGGACGTCGGTCGTTAGCTGGCCGAGGTGCTGGTGGCTGAGCGTCAGACCGAGCCCCAGTCCCCGGGACTGAGCCAGGACGTCGTCCAGGCTGGTCGGCAGGTGGAGAAAGTCCTGGACCTCGTCGATGTGAGCGAAGACCGGATGCCGCCGCTCGGCGGGCAGTCCGGCTCGGCGCTGGACGGCCTGCCACAACCTGGCCACCACCAAGGAGCCGAGGAGCGCCGCCGCGTCCTCCCCGAGGAGCCCCTTCGGGAGGGGCACCAAGAGAATCAGGCGGTCGGCCAAGACCTGATCGAGGTCAAGGCCCTCGGGCTGGCCAATGACGTTCCGGACCCGGCGCCTCAGCAGGAAGGCCCGCAGCTTGTTCATCACGGGCCCGATCGCCGCGGCCCGCTCGGCATCGGATAGCCCCTCGTACCAGCCCCAGAAGGGCTCCAGGGCGACGGGGTCGTCCAGCCTTCCTACCAGCCGGGCCCGGAAATGGGGATCGGTCAAGAGTAGCGGCAGCTCGGCCAGGGTCATGCTGGGCTCGTGAAGAAGCGTCGTCAGGCCGGCCCGGAGGATGTCATCAGTCCTCGGGCCCCACGAGTCCCGCCACAGCTGGTGGAAGGTCGCAACGAGCCGCTCCACCACAAGTTCGGGGCCGTCCTCGGCTCCTGCCAAGACGTTGAGGCCGACAGGTCGCTCTTCGTCGAGCGGGTCGAGCACTACGACGTCGCCGACCCGGTGGGCCGGCAGGCGCCGGAGGATGTCGGCAATGAGGTCGCCCTTCGGGTCGACCACGATTACGCAGTAGCCGGCGGCAATGTCTTGACGGATGAGGTTGAGCAGCAGGGCCGACTTCCCGGCGCCGGTCGGGGCCATCACGTGCAGGTGGACGAGCGAGTCGGCGATTGTGATGGCGAGCGTCCGCTCGATGCCGGGGAAGTTCGAGATCGCGATGACCCGGCCGGTGGTGGGCAGATCGGCGGGTGGCGGCAGCTGCTTGCTCCCGCCGAGCTCGAGCCCCGGCAGCGCCCGCGACCCGATGGGGAAGGCCACCAGGCCGGCCAGCTCCCTGGCATTGAGGAGGCAGGGGTAGGGCCCGGACGGAAGGGTTCGGGCTCGCAGTCGGCGGGCCGCCCACGAGCTCGGGATCCGGCGCCGATAGAGGTTCACCCCCGGCTGGTTAGCCGCGTGCAGGGCAGCCGTCAGCCGGTGGAGCAGTTCGGCAGCCCGCGCGGGCGACTCCGCCACCACTCCCAAGCGCCCGGCTGCCTGGTAGAGGGGGCTGGCGTGCTTGGCCTTGGCCGCTCTCCTCGCTTCAGGGTCGATCTCCTCCGAGGTGTTAGCCGTCCCGTCGATCAGCGCCGCTAGCCATCCTCGGCCTCGTTCCGGGCGGGTCGGAGCCAGAGTCCACTGCAAGGCCATTTGCTCGCCGTCGCGGAGCGGCTGGAGGGCGGTTAGGAGGGAGGCGGCCACGGCGCCGACGTCATCGGTCCGGAGAGGCCGGCCCCGGTGCGAGATGGCGAGCTCCCCGGCCACGCCCATCTGATGGCCCGGGGTAACCACTGGGAGCACGGCCACGTTTGGGAGGGCGGCTCGGAGTTGGCTCAGAGCGATGCCTTCAAGTCCCTTGGGGATAAGCAGATGGTGCTCGATACCGTTGGCCTGCCCGACGACCTCGAAGACCACCGCCCGGGGGCCGATCCGATCCCGACCCCGGGGCGCAACCAATCCGGAGAGGCCGGTGAAGAGTTCGACCACGGCGTCCGCTTCGAGGCCCTGCTGGAACCGCAGGCGGTAGCAGACCAGGCTCCGTTGCCAGACTCGGGCGTCGTGGCGGAGGGCCGCCAGGACCGAGGCGGAGACGGCGATGCCGGTGATGGGAAGGATGACGACGGGCTCGATCATGGCCGCCCTCCATCCTTCTTCTCGGGCGGCTGGTCGCCCCGCGCCCGGGCCCGCTCGCGCTGCAGCTGACGGGCCAACGCCAGAACCGCGATGATCAGGTCCTGGGTGTTGTCGTCCGTCCTCTGGACGCCAATGATGCGAATGCGCCGCTTCATGCCTTGACCCCACTTAGTGGGCACGTGGACGAGCGGCTACGTGATGATAAGGCGGAGGTTGGAGTCGCCTGCGCTGTCCAGTGCCCTAGGGTCGTTGTACGTGGACGGGCGTCCACGTTCATTGGGCGTCTTGCCGAATTTGCTAGCCGACCGGGCACGACTTGTTGGCAGACCTCACGAGCGGTGGCGCCCTCCCAGCATGAAGAGGGCCAGCACCACCATGAAGAACATGGAGGCCAGGAGCGGGAGGACCGGCCGGACGAGCCAGGCGCCCACCCGCACCACGATGCAGAGTGCGAGAAGGGCGCCCAGCCCGTCACGTACTTTCTTCAGTTCTTCGTCCCCGTGAACCGCGTGGCCTCGTCGTACATCGCCTGACGAGCCTGTTGGGCGATGTCATGCAGGCGCTTGGCGGACCTAAGGGCACGGAGGTGTTCTCTCCGCGCCAGCCAACCACCCGACTGCCCCTCGCTCCACGCGGCTGCCATGAGGACGCCAGCCGTGAACGCGACCGCCACCAAGATCATGAGGACGGCGAACACTCAGGCCAGCCTCAGGATTTCGGCCGTCATGGCCATCGCGGCGGCATCCCCCAGCGCTGTGAGCCGTAGCTCGGCCTGTGGAGACTGCCGCGCCAACAACTCCTGGAGCATGCTGAGGTTCGCGGCCTCGAGCATGGCCGCCTTGGCCACGAAGGCCTTGGCACGCACCACGCTGGCCCTGTAGATGGCGAAGTCCTCGACGGCGGCAATCTCTCGGCCGACCTGTCGGGAGCCTCCCCGTGCGATTGACATTCCGGCACGGCGTTCGATGTCGTAACCCACATTCACCTCCTGCTCGCTTCGGTGTCTGCCCTACCATCCCGTGTACTAGGTAGGGTCGAGATGGATCAGAAACCCGGGGGCAGTAGGAGCGCCCCCGGGTCTCTGGGGCCTAGGGCTGGTGGCCGGCAGGAACCACGGGGTTCCAGAGCCCTGACGACGCGTAGCTCGATCGGAAGAGCTCTTCCCAAGCCGATCGCAGGTAGCCGGCCAGAACGCGCCAAGTGTCTACACCAGCCCGAAGAGTGTTAGCCTTCTGTCGCATCACCTCCCCGTGCCTCTCTATGCTTGGATCGAGGCTAGGGAGGAGGCGCAGACAGTCCGCGGTCATGGAGCGGACAACTTCCGGACAAGTGGAAGCCACAGCCGAACGAGCGCCTGAACCTGGTCAGCTTGCCACCGAGCTGGCCTACGTCATTCACGAGGCCTCGCGTCCGAGTGCCCTCCACCGCATCCGCACGGCGATCCCGGGTCTTCTCGCATTGGCCTGTGTTCAGCCCCCGGAAGGCTCGGATGCAGGAGACCACGACCGAGCGGGAGCGTTTTGCCGGGTATTGAAGGAAGTCATTTCGCGGCGGGACGATCCCGATGTCCGATTGGGTTTCCAGCAGCTGCTCGGCGCCACCGACGCCTTGGCCAATGTATCCCCGGTCGACAGACGCGAGATGGCCGCACGCACGTGGGGCCTGCTGGGACGACGGGGCCGCTCCCTCACCAGCGACTCCTTCCTCAAGCGGCAACAGTCCAAGTTCTGCGAGCAACTTGCCGACTGGCTATTGGAGTACGATCGCGAATACCGGCTCAAGCAAACGAGAAATCAGATGGAACTCGGGGCCCCCGCCGATCGAGCGGTGGCGGTCGACTGGCTTGACCGGTTCCAGTATTACTACCGTGTCTGGACGGATCTGGTCAGCCTCAAGCACGACTTCGAGGCGTTCCTGATCCGACGCGGGAAGGATCCAGACGATCCCGCCCTGCCAAGCTATTACGAATCGTCGCTGTGGTTCTACGCGCTGGAGCAACTCGACGTGGATCGGTTCGTTGAAGAGCGGGGCGGCATTTGGCTCTTTAGCGATATCGAAGTCGAGCAGCAGGTTGCCGATGCCCTCTACCACGTGAGTTGGCACGCCCCCGCCTCGACGGTCGACGCCAGTTGGCTGGCACTAGCAGCTCGTAACGCGGATGTACCCAACGCGTTCCGGTTTCGCCAAGCCCTGCGGACGGTGAAGCGAGGTCGTCAGATTCTTCGTCGCTGGGCAATCTGGCTCAACAAGTGTAAATGCGACCTTAGGAAGCCCTCCCCCAAGTGTGAAGTTCATCGAGTCATTCGGTTCTGTCGCTTTTACGCGGAAACGATCGACCGAGAATGGCGATCCATTGCTTCTTGGTATTCGAGAGCTCCCGCGCGGCCGCACGTTGACACGATCGACCTAGCCGCCTTGTATGAGCAATATCCTTATGAGCTCAAGGACTTGGATCTAGGTGAATTGGAGGAGGGAGAGCCTGGTGATGGCTAGGGAGGGAAGTGTTCCCCTTGACGCGCCCGGCAATTCATTGCCATAATTAGTGGGAATCTCCATGGCTCGCCTCCCCGGAGCGTTCGGCGTCTCGGGGAGGCGAGCTTGGAACCTCCAAGCTGCCAGCCGGGAGGTTCCTATGGTGAATCCCAAGATGCCGCGGGTCCCTGGTCCCCTACACTATCGGGCTGAGATCGGGACTGCTGCCGTGGAGTTGAACAGCTGGATAAACACCACGCTGGTTCGGCGTCGTGTTCGCCGACACAGGGATGCGGCTATCGCACGGGAAGGCTTGTCCACGAGCCTGTGGTGGTTGGCGCGACTCGTCGCTGCGGTCAAGTCCCTTGAGGAGACCTATGGCCGGCCGTGGCCTCAGACCTATGACACGGGTGATCTCTCATCCGTAGCGGAGGGGATCGCTCAGCAACTGCCTCTCAGCCCGAGTGACATGGGTACGCTTCGGGGAGCGTTCGACGCCAAGTTGCATCCAGGCGACTTCGCGAGCTTGGTTGCGAATGGCCACGGGCGGCCAGACCTCGTCCAGAACTGGTCCGGCTGGCTGGAGAACTGCGAGTGTCGGCTGGATCAGCCCGAGCACAGCTGCCCCGTCCATGCTGTTCTCGCTGCGCTGCGGGTGCTTATCTACTGAGGCGCATGTCTTGAGCCCCCGCCTTCTTTCGGCGGGGGCTTACCGTTGCCCCGGTTCCCTTCACCATCTAGGCTTCTACTGATTCGTTAGGGAGGTGGGTATGTCAGAGCGACTGATTCTCGTGTGCGATAAGTGCGGTCAGCCCGCCGTCGAAACCATCACGCTTCGGGTGAAGGGACGGAACCTGAACTTGGACCTGTGCCATGTGCATCTCGAGGACGTCACAGCCGGGGCGCATGCTCCCCGGCGCGGACGGAGAGCTGCAGCGGCCTTGGTGGACGCCTCGTCTGCGAAGCGGCGGGGCCGTCCGCCGGGAAGCAAGAACAGGGCAGTGAGTGGCAACGGTCGCCGGCGACGGACTGCCCAGTCTTCCTCGGCCGGCTGAGCGTAGGGCGTCTGTGTGGCTACCGAGGAGTCCTTGGACGCGTTCCTGGAGGAGCTTGGCCCAAAAGGTCGAGCTGAGCTTGATCTGGTACTTGCTTCCCCCTCACACGTACGGGCCGATGCAATCCGTCAGCTCTCCCAACGGCCTGAGGGGCGCGACGTGGCTGACCTGCTTATCGAGCTGGAGGTCAACGACTTCGCTCGCGCCGCGGTGCTAGATCGGCTCTACCGGTGGTCGGTCTAGCCGACACGGGTGGTTCGCCCGCACGGCGCCTGGATCGCCGAGCCTTGTTCTCGAACAGCTGTTCGCTTATAGTGAAACAGAAGCAGAAGGGGAACCCGGGCTGATGGCGATTAAGAAATCAGATCTTTACCGCTCATTGTGGGCAAGTTGTGACGAGCTTCGTGGTGGCATGGATGCCACGCAGTACAAGGATTACATCCTAACTCTGCTGTTCGTGAAGTATGTCACTGACAAGGCGAAGTCGGACCCGAACAGCCTGATCGAAGTTCCAAGGGGCGGCGCCTTCGATGACATGGTCGCCCTTAAGGGTGATAAAGAAATTGGCGACAAGGTCAACAAGATCATCGGCAAACTGGCTGAAGCGAACAATCTCCAGAAGGTCATCGACGTAGCCGACTTCAACGACGAAGAGAAGCTCGGCAGCGGGAAGGAGATGCAGGACCGACTGTCCAAGTTGGTGACGATCTTCAACGACCTTGACTTCCGCGGCAGTCGGGCCGAGGGAGACGACCTGCTCGGCGACGCCTACGAATACCTGATGCGACACTTTGCCACCGAATCCGGCAAGTCGAAGGGGCAGTTCTATACACCCGCTGAGGTTTCCCGCGTACTGGCCAAGGTAATCGGCATTGGCCCGCATACCCGTCAGGACCAGACCGTCTACGACCCCACGTGCGGCTCTGGGTCGCTGCTCCTCAAGGCTGCTTCCGAGGCACCCCGAGGCATCACGATCTACGGCCAAGAGAAGGATGTCGCTACCTGGGCACTGTGCAAGATGAACATGATCCTGCACAGCAACGAGGACGCCGACATCGCAAGAGGCGACACTCTTACTAGTCCACATTTTACCAAGGGCGGTCAACTCCGCGCGTTCGATTTCGTGGTCATGAATCCGCCGTTCTCCACCAAGTCCTGGAGCAATGGGTTGGAGAACGAGTTCGGTCGATTCGATGGCTTCGGCAGGCCACCGGCGAAGAATGGCGACTATGCGTTCCTCTTGCACGTCATCAAGTCACTCAAGAGCACTGGTAAGGCAGCCGTCATCCTCCCCCATGGTGTGTTGTACCGCGGCAACGCCGAGGCGATCATCCGCAAAGAGCTGCTCAAGCGCGGCTACATCCAGGGCATAATCGGCCTGCCGGCCAATCTGTTCTACGGAACCGGCATCCCAGCTTGCATTGTCGTCATCGACAAGGAGAATGCCCAAGCTCGCACTGGCGTGTTCATGATCGATGCCGCTAAGGGGTTCATGAAGGATGGACCCAAGAATCGTCTCCGCAGCCAAGACATCCACAAGATCGTCGACGTCTTTACCAAGCAGACAGAGATCGACCGCTACTCGCGCATGGTCCCGCTAGCGGAGATCGCCGACCTCGGGAACGACTACAACCTCAACATCTCTCGCTACATCGACACCTCCGATCCGGAGGACATCCAAGACCTTGACGCCCACTTGCATGGCGGCATCCCCGACCGGGACCTTGACGCCCTAGGAGGATACTGGGACGCATTCCCCCAGTTGCGCGGCCTGCTGTTCAGTTCGAACCGTCCCGGCTACAGCGACCTGACCATTGACGTCAGCCAGGTCGAGCAGGCTATCCTAGATTCCCCCGAGGTACAGAAGCTCGCCACGGAGGCTCGTGACCTGACCGCCGAGTGGTTCGATGGCCACCGCGGCCGACTGGCTGAGATCGACACGGATACGGAGCCGACCGAGCTCATCGTCGCTATTGGCGACGACCTGCTTGCGCGGTTCAAGGCAGTGGCGCTACTGGACGAGTACGACGTCTACGAGCAGCTCATGACCTACTGGCACGAGGTAATGCACGACGATGTCTTCGTGATCATGCACGAGGGTTGGGACGAGGCTGCCAAACCGCGCAAGACGATCGCGGACAAGGACCGCAAGCTGTCCGAGTCGCCTGACTTGGTCATTGGATCGGGACGCGGAGCCACGAAATACAAGATGGACCTCATCCCGCCTGCCCTCATCGTGGCGCGCTACTTCCCCAACGAACAGGCGAAGATAGACGAACTGACCGTGGCAGCCGGGGAGGCCGCCCGGGTCGTCGAGGAGTACGTCGTGGAACACGCCGTGGAGGACGGGCTCCTAGCAGCGGCCATGGAAGAGGACAAGATCAGCAAAGCACTCACAAGCGCGCGCCTCAAGCTTGCCAGGCTTGAGAACGACTCTGACCCTGGCGAGATCAAGGCGCTGGCGCACCTGCTCAGGCTTTACAACGACGAGGCAGCAGCGAGGAAGGCGGTCAAAGATGCTCAGGCGGCCCTTGACCTCGCGATACTCAAGAAATACGGCGATCTCACGGCCTATGACATCAGAAGTCTTGTTCTTGACAGCAAGTGGGCAAGGAGCATTTCCAGCCGAGTCGCAAGGTTGGTGTTGGGCATGCTGCGGGGCCTGTCGGGTAGGATTGGGGAGTTGGGCAGGCGGTACGAGTCGAGTCTCGCGGAGATCGACGCCGAACTTGCGACCCTCCGCTTGCAGATCGCCTCGTCCCTTTCTGCGATGGGAGCAGACCAACTCCTCACTGGCGAGCAGCGTCTACCCGGGTTCACCCAGCCATGGCGTGAAGTGGCGTTGGGCAACCATGTGACATACGTCAAGACCGTTGGACTGTCCCGCGCGCAACTCGATGCTGAGTCGCCAACCAAGTATCTGCACTACGGGGACATTCACACGCGCACCTCGATATTCCTCGACGCAGCCCGAGAGGCAATGCCACGGGCCAAGGCGGAACTCCTAAGGAACGCTGGACGTCTGAGAGTGGGCGACTTGATCTTCGCTGACGCATCTGAGGACGCTGACGGGGTCGGCAAGTCGGTCGAGATCGTCGCGGTTCCCGCGGATGGCGTGGTAGCGGGATTGCACACGATCGCTGCCAGATTCGGCAAGGGTGTGTTGGCCGACGGATTCAAGGCTTATCTTCAGTTCATCCCTGGGTTCCGTAATGCGCTCCTGCGTCTTGCGGCCGGAACAAAGGTGCTGGCTACGACGCGGCGGTATATCTCTAGCATCACTCTGCGTCTGCCAGAGGTGGACGAACAACTAGCTATCGTTGCTGTCCTCCGGCGCATGGATCATGAAATCGACCTGACCAGATCCCGACTGGCAAAGAGTCAGGCAATGGAAATCGGAATGCGCCAGGAGCTCCTTGTGGGCCGAACGCGACTTTCCGCCGCGGAGACAGCTTCATGAGTGACGTCGGGCAGATCGAGCGTATCGCGCAGGATCGCGTCGTCGAACTCTTCCAGAAGAAGCTGGACTACGACTATCTCGGCAACTGGGAGTACCGCGAGGGCAACTCAAACATTGAGGTCGACCTGCTGGTGGAAAACTTGCGGGACCGCGGCTATGAAGACAATCTGATCAACAAGGCAATCGACAAGCTAAAGTCCGATGCATCACTGGGCGGCGGGCGTGACTTGTACGAGCCCAACCGCGACACCTACAACTTGCTGCGATACGGGCTGAAGGTGAAGCCAGGCGCCGGCGAGCAGTACGAGACTGTCTGGCTGATCGACTGGGCGAATCCAGCGAAGAACGACTTCGCCATCGCTGAGGAAGTAACTGTGTTTGGGCAGCACAACAAACGGCCGGATATCGTCATGTATGTCAACGGCATCGCGCTGGCGACGCTGGAGCTGAAGCGATCCAAAGTAGCTGTCTCGGAGGGTATCAGGCAGACAATCGGTAATCAGCGACCCGAGTTCATCAGGCCCTTCTTCACTACTGTCCAGCTCCTTATGGCCGGCAACGACGTCGAAGGGCTTCGGTACGCCGTCATCGACACGCCTGAAAAGTACTGGCTGGCGTGGCGCGAGCCCGCCGACATCGATGATCCGCTGGACCGGGCGCTCACCCAGCTCTGTTCCAAGCAGAGGCTCTTGGAGCTGATCCATGACTTCATGGTCTTCGACGCCGGAGTAAAGAAGATCTGTCGTCACAATCAGTACTTCGGCGTCAAGGCCGCCCAGGCAAGAGCCGCCAAGCGCGAAGGCGGCATCATCTGGCACACCCAGGGGTCGGGGAAGTCGCTGACGATGGTGTGGTTGGCCAAGTGGCTCCGCGAGCACCAGCCTGACGCTCGCGTGCTGCTGATCACCGACCGCACCGAACTCGACGAGCAGATTGAGAACGTCTTCAACGGTGTCAACGAGAAGATCTACCGCACCAGTAGCGGCGCCGATCTGCTCGAGACCCTGAACAAGTCGACCGAGTGGCTGATCTGCTCACTCGTCCACAAGTTCCGCGGTTCTGAGAACGATGCCGACCGAGATGCGGCGGACGACGAATTCATCCAAGAGTTGCAGGCGAAGGTACCGAAGGGCTTCGCGGCCAAGGGCAACATCTTCGTCTTCATCGATGAGGCTCACCGGACGCAGTCTGGCAAGATGCATGCCGCAATGAAGGCGCTCCTGCCCGGGGCGATGTTCATCGGCTTCACAGGCACTCCGCTCCTGCGGGCTGACAAGGCGACCAGCATCGAGACTTTCGGGAGCTTCGTCCATACCTACAAGTTCGACGAGGCAGTCGCCGACGGGGTCGTCGTAGACCTCCGCTATGAGGCTCGCAGCATCGATCAGCATCTGACGTCGCCGGCCCAGGTCGACAAGTGGTTCGACGTCAAGACAAAAGGCATGACTGACCTATCGCGCGCCGAGCTGAAGAAACGCTGGGGCACCATGCAGAAGGTCGTGAGCTCCGAGCCACGCGCCAAGCAGATCGTCAACGACATCCTACTCGACATGGAGACCAAGCCGCGCCTAATGAACCGGCACGGCAATGCGATCCTCGTGTGCGCCAGCATCTATCAGGCTTGTAAGTTCTATGAACTGTTTTGTAACGCCGGCTTCAAGGGCAAGTGCGCCATCATCACTAGCTACGAGCCGCAGGCCGGTGACATCGCCAAGGAAGACTCGGGTGAGGGCGCGACCGAGCGGCTCCGCCAGTATGAAATCTACCGGCAGATGCTAGCCGACCACTTTCACGAATCACCAGACCAGGCGATGAACCGGATCGAGCAGTTCGAAAAGGAGGTCAAGGAACAGTTCGTCAAGAACCCGGGCCAGATGCGGTTGCTGATCGTGGTGGACAAGCTGCTTACCGGGTTCGACGCGCCGCCCGCGACGTACCTCTATATCGACAAGAAGATGCAAGACCACGGTCTGTTCCAGGCTATCTGTCGCGTGAACCGGCTAGACGGAGAGGACAAGGACTACGGCTACATTGTCGATTACCGGGATCTCTTCAACTCTCTTGAGAGCGCGATCACCGACTACACAGATGGAGCCCTCGATGGCTACGAGAAGAAGGACATCGAGGGACTGCTCACCGATCGCATCAAGCGGGCCCGCGAGGATCTCGATGAAGCCTTGGAAAAGATTCGCGCTATCTGTGAGCCAGTCGCCCCACCGAAGAACACGTTGCAGTACCAGCGGTACTTCTGCGCAACCGAACCAGGCAACGCCGAGCAGCTCAAGGCCAACGAGCCTAAGCGCGTGGAGCTGTATAAAGCCATCGCCGCCGTTACTCGGGCTTACGCCAACCTGGCCAACGAGATGGATGCGGCCGGCTACAGCGAGGCCGAGGCCGCGGCGATCAATGACGAGATCACGCACTACAGTGCTGTGCGGGACGAGGTCAAGCTCGGCGCCGGCGAAGACGTCGATTTCAAGCAGTATGAAGCGGGAATGCGCTTCCTGCTCGATACCTACATCCAGGCCGATGCCTCTGAGGTGGTCGGCGAGTTCAAGGACGGACTCATCCAGCTCATTGTTCAGATGGGCGCTGGGGCGATCGCGAAGCTGCCGGCGGGCATCAAGAAGGATCCGGAGGCCGTCGCCGAGACTATCGTCAACAACATGCGCAAAGTGATCATCGACGAACGCGCCATGAACCCGAAGTACTACGAGAAGATGTCCGAGCTGCTCGACGCCCTCATTGAGGAACGCCGCAGGGGTGCGCTCGAATACAAGGCCTATCTCGACGGCCTGATCAAGCAGGCCCAGATGCTTGGCAAGAAGGAATCCGATAGCGCGTACCCCGCTTGGGCCGATACCGGGGCTAAGCGCGCCATCGTTGATTTCGGTTTGCCAGACGAGGAAACCGCGGTCGCCGTGGACAAGGCTGTAATGGGGACAAAGCCCGACCGATGGGTGGGAAACCCAATCAAGGAGAAGAGGGTCAAGTTCGCGCTTCGGAAGGTCCTACCTGACGATTACGATCGGCTGGACGAGCTATTCGACCTCGTGAAGGCGCGCCATGAGTACCGGTAGCAACCAGCTGACTATTCGTGGCATTCCAGTGGACGTCATCTACAAGGACATCCGGAACCTTCATATCGGGGTCTATCCACCTCTAGGACGGGTTCGCGTTGCAGCTCCGCTTCGCCTCGGGGATGATCAGGTGAGGCTGGCGGTCATCCAGCGACTTCCTTGGATCAAACGCCAGCGGGAGGGGTTGCGGCAGGCTGTGCGTCAATCGAAGCGTGAGATGAGCACCGGAGAGTCACATTATGTCTGGGGACTCCGTCATAGGTTGACGGTGATCGAGACCCGGGGGAGAACGGCGGTGCGTCTCGCCGGCAATCGGCTCGAGATGCAGGTACGCCCCGACGCGACTGCAGCCGAGCGGGAGCGTGCGCTGAGCGAGTGGTATCGAGCCGAACTGCGGAGGGCACTAGCTGAGGTAGCTGGACGAGCCGAAGAGCGCACTGGCCTCAGCCCTACGCGGTGGATTGTCCGGCGGATGAAGACCAAGTGGGGTTCATGTAGCCCCAAGACCGGTCGCATATCCGTGAATCTTGAACTTGCGAAGAAGCATCCCCTTTGCCTGGAGTACGTAGTCGTTCATGAACTGGCTCATCTCAGGGAACGACAGCATGGCCAGGCGTTCGTGCAGCTCATGGACACCTTCATGCCCACTTGGCGCCACCACCGCGCCGACTTGAATCGGGCGCCGCTAGCCCACGAAGAGTGGCTCTACTAGGCTAGCTCCGACCGGGGGGTTGAACTCTGTTGCGGCGTCGTGACTAGCAAGCCGTGCTGGCCAAGGCCTTCCGCGGCGCGCTCAGTGCCGACGGAGGGCGCGACGCAGTCGCTGCCAGGCCGATGTGTGCGCCCGAGGGTGTGGAGTATGAGGATCCGCCCGCTCTTGCAGTTGGCGCTCGGCGTGGTAAGCGTCACGCTGTACGGCCTCACGGCGCCGGCCCTCCGCGATCCTCGCGTCGCTGAGCGCGCCAGCCCAGACAACGCGGCTGCGGGTTATCCAGTAGTGAGAACGACATGGAAACTGCCAGTTGCCGATCGACGGCGTGAGCGAGACAGTGTCTCCATCCCAGATGAGTAGCCACTCGGGCGGGCTGATCGGGGTCACGACCTTGATGCCACAGCCGCACGCACAGAGGTGTACAGCGGTCTCGTACGGGATTGAGATGTAGAGCTTGCCTTCCTCTAGCTCTTCAGGGACGAGCTCAACGAACTCATGCGCGATCACCCTTTGCTTCATGCCCCCTGGTCCTCGTTCAACAGATGGTTCCCGTCGATGGTGTACATCGACGAGTACTCATGTTCGAAGTCTGTGTAGAAGCCAAAGAGCTTCTTCCATTTGATGACGGCCAAGGCTGCGTTCAGCATGTTGAGGTCGGCGATCTGGATGTTCTGCTCGTACTCGTCGGCCTCTGCGTCGGCGAATGAGATTCGCGACTTCTCCCAGATATGGCTGCGGTGCTCGTTGTCGCTCGTGGTCGTGCGCACGATGCCACCCAGCGCGTCGACGGCCTGGTAGATGCCCATCCCTGTATCGATAAACGGGACGCCGAACTGCTCCAAGTGCTCGATGACGTAGCGCTTTGCCGGGCCTCCGTCCATCGCCAAGAAGACGAAGCTGGCATCGCGAAGTTCTTCGATGTTGGTATCATCGACGTGCACGGCGTGGGCGATGATCGCTCGTCGCATCGGGTCGTACTTCCTGCGGAAGTAGTGGACCTTCTTCGGGGCGACGCGAAGCTGGCCCAGTGACGCCGCTCCCGGCGCCCGAAAAGCGTTGTGCGTGAAGAGCCTATCTCCGTCGTAAAGATGGATCTCATTCACTGGAGTCTTGGCGACGAGGTCGAGGATGTATGATCCGGTTCCGCCCAGACCGACGATCACCACCTTCGCCAGCTGGAGCTTCTCGGTGACCGCTCCAATGCGAGCTCGGCTCGACGCGGAGTCGAGATAGCGGAAGACCGATTCGTCTTCGTCGGTCTCAACAGGTACGAACCTGCGTGCCGTCGCCGTATCGTCGATCGCTCGCGCGTAGCCTTCAAGCAGCGCCACGGAGGTGACAACTTTCTCGTAGTAGTCCGGGTATCCTGCCGGGTCGGACTTACGCGAAAACGAGCAACACGCCTTGAGGTCGCCTGCCAGCGAGAACTCGCCACGTTGGTTGATGATCTGCGTGAGCTCGTTCCCATGGTGGTCACAGGGGATCGAGCCGACGAAGAAGATCTCGTGGGTGGCCGGCGTCGTGGTGGTGTCCCCGCTGGTCGATAGTTCTGAAACCAGGAGACCGTACGCGACCGTTCGCTGAGCGGTCACGTACGGCACCCCCTTCACCACGAGGTAGCTCGAGCGGATCTCGATGTCGTACCCGTCGTCGCGCAGACGCTTGAGGTCGGCGCTACGACTTATCAGTTGCTTTGACATTGAAGATCGTGCCGTGCTTCTTGACCTCGACGGACTGACCCTCGACGAGGGTTCCTTCCTTGGGCTTCTTCGCGTTTCGGAATGTCACGGTGTACATCGTCTGCGCGAACGGGGGCGTCGGGTAGGCGAGCTTCGTGACCTCGTCGAACGACACGCCCTCGTCCGGGACCACCTTCTCTTGGGCGTTGACGATGATCGTGAAGCCCTTGTCCTTCTCGTGGTTCTCGGCGGCTGAAGCCGTCTCTGCCATGCTGGATCTCTCCTTTCTGCGTCCGGCGCCGGTGCCCCCGGCGGTCTTGCACTATAGGCGCTTGGTTGCTACCCTAGTATTGCAGAAGTAAACCGCGCTTGCAACGTCGCAACCGCGCCAAAGGAGGAGCATGGACAGAAAGGGGTGGTTCGACGCCGGAGCGCTCTACGAGGCGCTCGACGGCGTCCGACAAGCTAGGAAGATCACGTGGAAGCAGGTCGCCGGAGAGTCGGGGGTCAGTGCGTCGACCCTAACTCGCATGGCCCAGGGGAAGCGGCCGGACGTGGACGGACTAGCCGCGCTCGTTGCCTGGTCTGGCCTCGATGCAGATGACTATGTCCGCTCGGTGGCCGCCAAGCCAGCTCCTGAGCCGCTGGCGAAAATCTCGACCTATCTCCGTAGCGACAGGAACCTTTCGCCGGAGGCGGCCACGGCGATAGACGAACTGGTCAAGGCAACGTACGAACGGTTACGGAAACGGAACTAGGCATGGCCTTTCGGCGGGGATTCAAGAAGGAAGCGAACGAGATCGCAGCCGAGACGCGAGCCGAGCTGGACTTGTCGCCGTACGACCAACTCGATCCGAGAATCCTCGCTGGTTGGCTCGAAATCCCCGTCATCGGGCTTTCGGCCCTCGTGCCAGAGGCTCCGGCGGTGACGCACTTGCTGACAGACGAGCTTGAAGTCTTCTCAGCAGTGACAGTCTTCGCGAGCACGGAGCGAACCATCGTGCATAACGACGGTCACTCACACACTCGCCAGGTCAGCAACCTAGCCCACGAGCTGGCGCACGCTCTGTTGCTGCACCCCCCGACGCCGGCCCTCGACAACAACGGGTGCCGCCACTGGAACCAGGACATTGAAGATGAGGCGAGCTGGCTCGCAGGATGCTTACTGGTTCCCGAGGCGGCCGCCATGGCGATCGCCAAGGGTCGCTGGACACTGCCCGCAGCGGCCCGCAACTTTGGGGTGAGCGTCGCTATGATTCGGTACCGGTTGAACGCAACGGGGGCCGTCCGCAGAGTCGCTCGGGCCGCTCGAGCTGCCAGAGCGAGCGCATAACCGAGGACCATCCGATTCCGATCGATCGAATAGTGATCATGCGGAACACTCTGGTGAATGCACCGGAGTCTGAGGCGTTCTTCAGTGGCCAGAATGCGCATCCGCGGTATGCCGCCGAGCTTGGCGAGCTGGTGCACCTGAGAGCAAGAGCTGCACTCCCGGGGTGGCGGGAAAGGTCTCCTGGCGGAAGCCCCGGGGCCTTGATCATTGGTTGCCTTGCGGCTCTTCGCACGACTACAATACACGAAGAAGGAGACAGTGAGGATGGCCGACCTAGGAATCACTTTACCAGACGGCACGCAGCTTGCTGGTGGGGTGCCTATTGTAATTGTCGGGCCAAACGGGTCGGGCAAGACGAGACTAGCTCATAAGCTCAGTCCGCAAGCCGGCGCCCCCATCGAATTCATCAATGCCCTTCGCAGCACTCGGATCAGCGCTCAACTGCCGGCGATGTCAAGGGTTCAGGCAGTCCAGCAGCATAACAGCCAAAAGGACAACGCTCGTACTCAGCCTTGGGAATTGATATCCGACTTCGATTTTGTCTTAGCCCAGCTGCTCGTGGATGATGGAGATGCGGCTCGGACTTTTCGACGTGCGTACGAGAGCGGCCAGCCTGTAGATGGCATCGAACCAAGTGCACTCCAGCTGGTCGAGAGTCTGTGGAGGTCCATATTTCCTGGGCGCATGCTTGAGTGGAAGGACTGGGCCCCGGTCGTGAGGAATGATCGGGCGGAGGTTGATGCCTACGGCGCCAACGAGATGAGCGATGGGGAGCGGGCAGCTCTATATCTTCTTTCCAAGGTGCTGCTATCCCAGCTAGGCACCATCCTAGTAATTGATGAGCCAGAAACCCACTTTCACGAAGAGCTCGCAGTACGGTTGTGGGACGCCCTAGAGAAAGCGCGACCAGACTTGCGCTTTGTCTATGTCACGCATGACATTCCATTTGCTTTGTCGCGAGAACCAGCTGCCTATTTGCTTGCCGACCCCATCTCGGGTTTGACACGAATCAACATTTACGCCCGCATCCCGGCTAACATCCGGCGCGCCATATTGGGTGCCGCATCATTCAGTTACTACGCCAGTAGAGTCATCTTTTGCGAAGGGGAGGATCATTCGTTCGATAAGGCCTTCCTTTCTGCGTGGTGTCCGGGAAGAGATACGGTGGTGTTGGCGGTTGGATCCGGGGATGTGGTTCGGCAGTGCGTAGACGTATTCAAGTCGGCCAACCTCGTTGACAACTTAGAAGCTTTAGGAGTTGTGGACCGCGATTTCCGATCCGATGACGAGTTGAAGTCTTTGGCTGCGACCGCAGTGGTACTACCGGTGCACGAAATCGAGGGTCTCGTCTGCTTGCCAGCGATTGGCGATCGGCTGGCCACCCACCTCGGCAAGACGCTGGAGGGTGGAGTGGCAGGCATTGTGCAGGGCACGGTGAGAGATGAAGATGTTCGGCGAGTTGCCTATGAGCGCACCAAACTAGGATTACTGAACTCAGTTGAGGATTTGGTGACTGGGAAGCCAGGTGCTTGGGATGAAAAGGGTATGCAAGCCCACTATGACGAGATGAAGTCTTCACTGGGGAGATCTGTCGATGCCGTGGCCATCTTCAAGGAGGAGCTTAGCCGAGCGGAGGCGACGCGTAAGTCCGGCGACATAGCGAAAATCCTGGAGATCTTTCCTTCGAAGCCAATAGCCAACGCGGTGGCCCGCACCTTGGGGGTAAAGGTCAGTACTCTCTTCGAAATCGTAATTGGAGGCTTGGCCGCTACCGTCAATCCAGATGATCCTCTTTACAAGCTCGGGAGCGATCTTGAGGCTGAGCTGACCAAGATTGGACTGCCCCCCAGGACTGTCACTGAGCGCAGGCAGGAGCCAAGCAGCGATGGAGCTGACACTCAACCTTCCTGAGCCCCCAGACGGCGGCGCCGCAGTTCTCGGATGATTTGGCCGAATTGCCCGTTCGAAAAGACTCTCCTCAGGTCCACGGGCATCTGGGTCTAAAGGGGATCGGGATTGGGAGCCGGCGGCCCCGTGCCGTACGGAGGGACTTTGAATAGACTCTCCCGACGCCGGGCGTTGACGACCACGACCTCTGCCGTGCCCTCGCGAAGCTCCTGGGCAAGCCGATGAAGCCCGACCTGGTCGAGATCCACCAACGGCACTTCGATTCGTGAGGTCACCGTATCGACGTCGAGTACAGCAGGAAGGTCGGGCCACTGGGAACTGGTCATTTCCCACTCATATGCCTTGAGGTTGGGGTCGTCGTGTGGTGCGCGGAAGTAGATGGATCGCACCGTGTCCTTCTTCCATCCGATGTTCGCCACGAACAGTTCAAGCACTGGCTGCTCGGTATGCTTGCCCCACTCCATGACGACGTCAAACCGAGACCTCCGAAGGAAGCTCTCCCAGATCTGGACGAGGCCAAGCACAACAGCTAGCGCGAAGCCAGCGATGCCAAGGATCTCGGCAAGCGAGATGCCATGCTGACTTGGAGTGGCAGCGACCATGGCGTGAGTGTTGCCGATCCTGCCCCAAGCGAGCAACGTCAGGATGACCGGGCTACCGATCCCGCCTGTCGCTCCAGAACATACGTTCGGATATGGTTCGTGTCACACCCTTCCCCTAGGTTGAGACGCATCGGTAGGAAGGGAGGCGGGTTGATGGCAGACAGCCAAGCTCCGACGGCGGGCGCTCTCTCGGACGCAATCATCACGGCGGTCGCGAGAATGGTGGATGACGCCCAACAAGAGAGGCGTGTCCCAGCGCACTCGGACCTCACGTTCTTGCTTGAGCAGGCTGGGCTCAAGGAGGCGGACCTTTCGACGCCCGCCGGAAAGGAGAAGCGCATTCGCCACGTCTTGACCTGGGCTATGGAACACGACATGGGTCGAGGTGAGCAGCTCGTTGCCCGTCTGGTGGCGATGATTAGGGGATTTGGAGGTTTTCGGCCCGACTCGCCCAACTACGTCGGGCGCGACGCCATCGAGAACGCGCGCGATGCCTTCACCTCTGAGGGTCTGGTCTTGACGGGAGACGGAGAGCTACATAGGAGGTTGCTGGAGGGGCTCGATGACCCTGAGACGCCCCGCGTGCTCAGGTCGTACATCCGCCGCGCGAATCGGGGCGCCGACGATGCAGCGCTGGTAGTCGGAACCAGCAAGGACTTGCTGGAGGCCACGGCCGCACATGTCCTTCTAGTTCGATTCGGCAGCTACACCTACACCAACTTCCCCCTCCTGCTCGGCCAGGCGTTTGTCGCCCTCGGGCTGGCCACCGCCCAGGTGGCTCCCGATCCTGGCGAGCCCCCTTGGCATGAAGTCGAGAGGCGTCTGTTCGATCTTGGGTGTGCCGTGAATCGACTCAGGAACAAAGAGGGCATTGGGCACGGCCGCCCGTTCCTCCCGTCGGTCTCGGACCAGCAGGCGCGCGCCGCTATCCAAGCGATGGGCGTTATCGCTCAGCTCCTCCTTGATCGTCTGTAAGCAGCCTAGGGGGGCCAGGATCGATCATGGACTGGACAAGAATTGAAGGGCGCGACTTAGGAGATGGGCTTTTCCGTCCCGTTCTTGACATCGTGGTCCGAATTGAAGACATCCAAGCTCAGGCCCCCGCCTTGCTCGATTCGGGAGCCGACTACTCGGTCGTTCCCTGGGTGATCTTCGAAGCGTCGCGGCAGTCCTTCGACACCCTGGAACCCCTGGACTCGGATGGTGGTTCGAGCACCAAGGTAATAGCAGATGCTCGATGGTGCGAGGGTACTATCGAATGGGATGGGCGAGAGGTGTGTACCCGCTTCCTGGTTCGCCCGCCCGAGAAGCCTCAGCCCGAGATCGTACTCCTCGGCCGAGAAGATTTCTTCCGCCGCCATGTCGTCCGGTTCCTCTGGACTGATGAGGCCCCCCATTTCCTTGTCACGACTGCCGAGAGCCTGCGCTTGCACACACCCCGTCAAGCGCGGCCGTCGCCCAAACCTGCCACCAAACGCAAGTGGAAGCGAAAGCGAAAGTGACCGATGACCCAATATCGAGCGGAATGTGACGCGTCGGGTTTCTGTTTGCCGATGGTTCGAGTCGAAATAGAGATCGAGGGTGTGCGGCGGACGGGCCCGGCGCTGGTGGACTCTGGTACGGACCACACCATGGTGCCGTGGAGGGCAATCAAGGACCATCCCCAACTCGATCGGTTATTGCTACCAGTTACTCCTGAACTGACGTACGGAATGCATGGCGAAACTCCCACCTACCGGTGTCTGGGAGGAGTCGTGCGCTTTGCAGGTCGCGAAGTGTGCCGGGATTTCCTGGTCTTCCCGAGGGAGGATGAGGATGAGGTCGTCCTCGGGCTACAGGACTTCTTTCGGATCTTCGTTGTCCAGTTTGATTGGCACCGGCAAAGGCCTTCGTTACGGATCGAGTGATCCGCGTACCCTCGCGATCCTGGGCCGTCTGACCACTCGGTGCAACTCTCGGATGATTTGTCCGAATTGTCGGTTCGAAAACACTCTCCTCAGGTCCACGAACTCGGGTCCTGTGGGGGTCTCAGGCGTATTGAACTGGGTTCGCGCTGGCCCTTCTCCTAGATGCGAAAGTGGCCTTCAGCGCTGAGCACGACGCGGCCGCCGACGCGGAGATCTCCTGCTGTCTGGACTTCCAGCCGGCAGGGACGACCGATCTCGGCTCCCATGGTGATCGTCACGTCGGGATGCGTGCCCCAGAGTTCGCGTGCCAGGAGTCCGACCGGACCCGCGGCCGAGCCTGATCCTGGGTCCTCGACCACGCCAACGGCGGGAGCGAATACTCGAGCATGCAGGGTCGACTTGTTGGTCGCGCGAAAGGGCACGAGCGAGAGCGCTCCGCACGAGCGGCTCGCTTCGGCCACGCGCCCAGGATCTGGATCGAGCTGGTCGATCCGCTCTGATGTTGCCACGAGCACGTGCGTTGTCCCTCCTGCGGTCGAGCGACAGATCGCGTCAGCCGAGGACAGCCCCAGCGCTGACAACACCTCATCAGATGCTTCCTCGACTCGTTCGAACTCCGGTCGAGGCTGCGTCATCGTCGCCCCTCGCTCGTCGGCTTCGACGATCACGGTTCCCCCTGTTGTCGTCTGGGTCCACCGCCCCATCCCCAAGAGCCAGGCGGTGCCAAGTGACGGATGACCGGCGAACGGCAACTCGGCGATTGGCGTGAAGATCCGCATCTCGTACGCGCTCGGGCCTGTCTGCACGGGGAACGTCGTCTCGCTCAGATTGGCCTCTCGAGCGATCTTTGGCATCAGCTCGGGCGGGCACGGATCAAGGACCACGCACAGCGAGTTGCCCTCCAACGGCCGCTCGGTGAACACGTCGACGACGCGGTAGCGCAGCGGAGACCCCATGTCGATCACTCCCCCTCCCCGCGCCCCCGGACCGGAATGGAATCGTGGTGCTGGGCGATTTCGGCACGTACTCCGGGATCCGTGATGCTGTCCGCAGGGAGCCGGCCGAGCTCCAGGAACATCTCCTCGAGCCCGCCGGGAGAAAACAGGGTGAGCAGCGCGCCACCCCCGGGTCCGGCGCGCATCAAATGCGGAGTCCCTCGAGGCACCATGAGGAAGGAGCCCTTCGTCGCTTCCATCTTGCGGTCCCCGCAGGTGAAGGTGAAGGTGCCACCGAGCACGTAGAAGGACTCCTCCATCAGCCGGTGCACGTGGAGAACGGTCCAGGGCCCTTCCGACCCGCGGAACTCTGCCACGGCCAGGGCGCCGTTCGTCTGGGCCTTCGAGACGATGAGTCGCATGCTGACGGCCCCGAGGTCAGCCATCTCGCCTTGGGCCCGATCCAGGAAGTACCCATCCATCGGCGGCCTGCCTCTCTGTTCGCGCGAGCCCTGTGTGGGCTCTTCGTGAGCATCCGCGGCTGGCCCCCACCCGGTCAATCCCAAAAAATGAACTTGCCTCGGTCGATGCCGGCAGGAGAGACTCGACGAATGAAGAACTACGGGCAGTACTGCCCCATCGCCCGCACCTCAGAGTTGTTTGCGGAGCGATGGACCCCCATCATCGTCCGCAATCTCGCCGCCGGGTGCCACACGTTCACGCAACTCCGGGAAGGCGCTCCCGGGATTCCGAAGGCCCTTCTTGCGGAGCGGCTTGCCCTGCTCGAGCGATACGGCGTCGTGGTCAGCGTGCCCCAGTCCAGTGGCCGCGGGTCCGTCTACGAGTTGACCGAGAGTGGTCGCGAGCTCAAGCGCGTGTGCGATGCGATGGGAGAGTGGGGCTCTCGTTGGCTCGAGATCGAGCCGCGACATCTCGACCCGGCGTACGTGCTCTGGGCGACGTGCAGGCTGGTCGATCTCGACAAGGTGCCGCCCAGGGGGGTGGTCGTTCGCTTCGATCTCCGGGACCAGCCCGAACGGCGGTTCTGGATGCTGCTGAAACGTCCCCGAGCGGAGCTGTGCACCGGGTACCCGGGACAGGTCGAGGACCTGATCGTCACGACGGATTCCGAGACCCTCGTGCAGTGGAATCTGAGGCGGGTGACCTTCCAGGATGCGGTCCGGACGGGGCGGTATCGCCTGGAAGGCCCGTCCGGGTTGGTCAAGGCGTTTCCGTCCTGGATGCGACCGAGCCCCTTCGCGCACGTCGCTCCGGCGCCTGCTCGTGACCGGGTCATGGCGATGCCCTAACCGCCCATTCCCTTCCACCGCTGTAGATGTCGAACCGTCTGTGCGAATAGTCGGTTCGAAAACACTCCGGTCAGGACCACGGCTATCCGACGTCGGCTCGGTTTCCGGACCAGTCTGGATTCAATCTGGATAGGGCGGCCGGAGGCCCTTGACCATGGGGAAGTGCCGAACGTTCGTCGTCGCAAGTGGGAGGCCGATCTGGTCTGCGGTGGCAGCGATGACGAGATCGGCGACACCGACGCCGCTGTGGCTCCGACGAAGCCGCCGCCCGAGCTCGCCGGCTGCCCGGGCGATCGCTTCATCCACGGGGACCCATCGAAGTCGCTGGAAGAGAGGCTCCGCGGACGCTCGTTCCCCGCTGTGAAGCCCGCGGAGCACCTCTACGCGGGTCACTTCGGAGCACGCCGGCACCTCCTCGAGCGCCACCACGTACTCCACTGCTGCTTGATGCCCTCGCAGGACGTCGATGAGAACGGTGGTGTCGAGGACCGCGCTCATGTCCGGCGTTGATCGTCGAGGTCTCGCACTCGTTCGGCATCCGCGCGGCGAAACTCCTCGACGTAGTCGCGCCCTCTCGGCAGGCGCCGAGCCGTCCCCGCGGCAGCCCGAACCGCTGTTCGGAAGGCCAGCAGCCTGGTTTCGCCGTCCTCCGATCCAGCCAGATAGGCGTCCACCGCCTCTCGAATGAGGTCGGACTTCGTCGTTCCGGCGGTGCGGGCTCGCCTCGACAGGCGCTCGTGCTGGGACTCGTCGAGGTAGATCTGCGTCCTCTTGATGATGTATGAAGCATACATCGCATGATGTGGGACCCCGTTCGGGTTCGCTCGGGCTCTTCCGCGAAAACGGGCTGCCTCCGGTGCGACGGGACCGATGTGGCGCGGTGAGCTCGCCTCAGCCTGCTGCCGCCGCTCCCAGGGCCTTGTCCAGGACGTCGAGGCCTTCCATGAGGAGGCCTTCGTCGATGGGCAGCGGGGGCAGGAGGCGGATCACGTTGTCGTACGTGCCGGCCTTGAGGACGATCACGCCTTCGCGGTAGCACTCCTGGATCACTCGGGTCGCGGCGGCTTTTGCCGGTGCCTTGGTCGATCGATCTTCGACGAGTTCGATCGCGACCATCAGGCCACGGCCTCGCACGTCGCCGATCAGCTCGTGGCGGTCGGCGAGCTCGCGGAGCCGGTCGAGCGCGCTCTCGCCGAGCGTCGCTGCGCGCTGGACCAACCCCTCGCGCTCGATCTCGTCCAGAACGGCCAGCGCGGCCGCGCACGCGATGGGGTTCCCGCCGAACGTGCCGCCCAGGCCACCCACGTGGACCTGGTCCATCACCTCGGCCGCCGCGGTCACGCCGGACAGGGGAAGCCCGCCGCCCAGCGCCTTGGCGGTCACCACGATGTCCGGCACCACGTCCTCGTGCTCGATGGCGAACCACTTCCCGGTGCGGCCGATTCCCGTCTGCACCTCGTCGGCCACGAACATCACGCCCTCGCGTGTGCAGAACTCGCGGAGCGCGGGGAGGAACCCAGAACCGGGGACCACGAACCCGCCCTCGCCGAGCACCGGCTCGACCACGATGCACGCGATGTTGGCCGCCCCGATGGCCTTGTCCATCTCGTCGATGGCGTGCGCGGCGCAGGCCTCCCCGCAGGACTCCGGCGGCGCGCCGGCCGGGCACCGGTAGGGGTACGAGTAGGGCAGCCGGTAGACCTCCGGCGCGAACGGCCCGAACCCCTGCTTGTACGGCATGACCTTCCCGGTCAGCGTCATGGCCATCAGGGTGCGGCCGTGGAACGCATGGTCGAACACCACCACCGCCGGCCGCCTGGTCGCGTACCGGGCGATCTTGACCGCGTTCTCGACGGCCTCGGCCCCGGAGTTCGCCAGCATCGTCTTCTTGGGGTGCGATCCGGGGGTCAGCGAATTGAGCCGCTCGGCCAGCTCCACGTACGGCTCGTGCATGACCACGTGGAAGCAGGTGTGGGTGAACAGCTCGGCCTGGGCGCGAACCGCCTCCACCACGGACGCGGGCGTGTTCCCTGCGTTCAGCACGGCCAGCCCGGCGCCGAGGTCGATCAGCCGGTTCCCGTCGACGTCCTCCACGATGGCGCCGGAGGCCGCGCGGGCGAACACGGGCACCGTGTTGAACACGGCGGCGGGAATGGCCGCCTCTCGGCGCGCCAGGAGCTTGCGCGACCGCGGACCCGGGATCTCGGTGACGAGCGTTCGTTCCTGTGGGATCTCCATGCATGCCTCCTGGTCACGTGCGGGCCGCGGGTTCGCGTCAGTTGCGGGCACCCGGGCACCGATCCTGCCACTTGAACCACAGGCCCGCCACCGGCAGCCAGGCCGGCTGAAGCCGAGCCAGCGGAATCGGGGGGAACGGGAGGTCGGCGAACGGCGGCGGATCGTCGCCGCACAGCCACGCCGCCGCGCGCCGACCCAGGTACGCCGAAGCGGCGACGCCCGTGCCGGAGTAGCCGAGCGCGTACGTGATGCCGTCGATCCGGCCGAGTCGCGGTGTCCGGTCCCTGGTCAGCCCGACCAGTCCTCCCCAGGCGTACTCGACGCCCACCCCTTCGAGCTGGGGATGCACGCGGAGCATGCCCCGGTACAGGAAGTCGCGGGCCCGGGCCACGGTGGTCGGGGCGAAGCTGGCCCGGCCTCCGAAGAGCATCCTCGTCCCGTCCGGGGACAGCCGCCAGTAGAACAGGAAGTTCTTGGTGTCGAAGAACATCCGCCCCCGGGGCGACAGCTCGCGGGCGAGCGAGGGGTCGAGCGGCTCGGTGGCGATGATGAAGCTCCCCACGGGAATCAGCCGCCGTCGCAGCCGCGGCGCCACCCCGTCGGTGTACCCGTCGGTCGCCACCAGCACGTCGCGGGCCTCCACGTCGCCGCGCGGCGTGACCACCAGGGCGCCCCCGCCGGGCCGCCGCTCGATCCGCACGGCGGGCGTGCGCTCGTGCACCTGGACGCCGGCGTCGACCGCCCGGCCGGCCAGGGCCGCGAAGTGCTTCGCGGGATGGAGCCCGCCCGACAGCTCGACCAGCAGCCCCCCGGCGTGCACCGTCGAGCCGATCTCGTCGCGGAGCTGGTCGCGCCCCAGCAGCCGGGCCTCCAGTCCCAGGTCTTCCCGGTACACCCGCTCCTTGGCCCGGAGCTCGCCCAGCCGCGACGGACAGTGGGCCAGGTACAGGTGGCCCGTTCGCTCGTAGCCGCAGTCCACCCCGGGCTCGGATGCGAACCGTTCCACCTCCAGCACGGCGTCGACGGTGGCCCGGTACAGGGCGGGGCCGGCCTCCCCGAAGCGCGCCCGCAGCTCCGCCACGCCGTGGTGCTTCACGTCCGGCAGCACCATCCCGCCGTTGCGGGTGCTGGCACCCCATCCCAGCCGGTGCCGCTCCAGGACCACGGCGTGGGTTCCCCGTCGCGCCACCTCGTGCGCCGCAGCGATTCCCGTGTATCCCCCGCCCACCACGACGACGTCGGCGGACGGCGGCAGGGGCCGGTCCTCGAACGGGCCTGGAACCTGGACGCCCTCCAGCCAGTAGCAGGCCTCGCGGTACGACGGCGCCAGGAGCGCCGCGCCCGAGGTCACGAACGGGCCAGCTCGGCGCAGAACTCCCCGAAGGCGTCCACGTACCGGGCGACGTCTCCCTCGGTGTGCTGGACCGACAGCGTCCACTGCTCCTCGTCGCCCGGGGTCATGAAGATGCCCCGGTTCAGCATCCATGGGAACGACGCCTCGAACAGCTCGGCGTGCGCCTCCAGGAAGTCGCGGTAGTTCCGAAGCGGCGAGGGCCGGTACGACACGCATCCCTTCGCGCCGAGGTCGACCGCATGCGCCGGCACGCCGTGCTCTTCGATCCCAGCCCGGCACCCCGAAGCCAGCTGCGCCCCCAGCTTCCCGAAGTGCTCGTACGCGTCCGGAGTCAGCACCGAGGTCAGCGCGGCCAGCCCGGCCGCGCAGGACAGCGGGTTCCCGTTGAAGGTCCCCTGCTGCGCCGCGCCGTGCGACACTACGTCCATGACCGCCGCGCGGCCGCCGAAGGCACCGATGGTGGTGCCGCCGCCGATGGCCTTGGCGAAACAGGCCAGGTCGGGCTGGACGCCGTAGCGTTCGATGGCGCCGCCGTACGCGATGGTCGCGCCGGACTTGACCTCGTCGAAGATCAGGACCACGCCGTGGCGCGAGCATGCGTCCCGCAGCCGGTCCAGGTACCCGTCCTCGGGCAGGACGATCCCGATGTTCATCATCACGGGCTCCAGGATCAGCGCGGCGATCTCCTGGCCCCGCTCCGCCAGCACCGCCTCGAACGCCGCCGCGTCGTTGAACGGCACGATGATGGTGTCCTTCCACATCGACCGGGGGACGCCGCGCGACGTCGGCTCGGTGGTGTAGGCGGCGCCCGACGCGTCGGCCGCCTCGCCCCCCACGTGCTCGCGCATGCCGAGCGTGGCGGCCTCCGGGACCACCGAGAACAGCACCGCGTCGTGGTGGCCGTGATAGGACCCCTCGATCTTCACGATGCGGTCCCGCCCGGTGGCGGCCCGCGCCACGCGGACGGCGTCCATGGTGGCCTCGGTCCCCGAGTTCACCAGCCGGACCTGCTCGAGCCCGAACCGCGCGCAGATCTCCTCGGCCAGCGCCACCGTGGCCTCGGTGCTCACGGCGAAGTGCGTGCCGGATCGAGCCGCCCGCGAGATGGCTTCCACGATCTTCGGATGGGCGTGCCCGACGACGTTGACGCCGAACCCGCCGTGGAAGTCCCCGTACTTCGTGCCGTCCACGTCCCACACCGACGAGCCCTGACCCCGCGCCAGGTAGATCGGGTACGGGTCGCCGGCCTGGAAGTTCGACGCCACGCCGTCCGGGAGGCTCCGCAACGCCCGTTGGTGCAGCGCCGCCGACCCCGGCGTCCGCTCCAGCAGCCGTTCCATCTCCTGCTTCTGGATCTCCCTGGCCCGCGCCAGGATCCGGTCCACGTCACCCATGAACAGCCCTCCCCTCAGACCCTCCGTCGTTGGAGCACCACGTTGGCCAGGGCCGCCGCGACCCCCAGCCCGAAGATCAGCGTCCCCATCACGAACACCTGCGGCGGGATCCCCACGCGCGATGCGCCGAACACCCACAAGGGGAACGTGACCTGCTGGCCCGCGTTGAACTGGGTGATCACGAAGTCGTCGATCGACAGCGCGAACGCCAGCAGCGCGCCGGCCAGGATGCCCGGAAAGATGAGCGGGAGCGTGACCAGGCGGAACGTCTGGAACGGGCCCGCACCGAGGTCCTGGGCGGCCTCCTCCAGCGACCGGTCGAACCCGGCCAGGCGGGCCCGCACCGTCACCGTGACGTAGGCGATGCTGAACATCACGTGCGCGATCAGCAGCGTCATGAACCCCCGGCTGATGCTCACCAGGACGAACAGCGACAGCAGCGACGCGCCGAGCACGATCTCGGGGGCGGCGATGTTGGCGAACAGCACCACGTCGGCGGCGCCCCGGCCCCGGAACCGGTAGCGCACCAGCGCCAGCGCCACCAGCGTGCCCAGGACCGTGGCGATCACGGTGCTGGACGCCGCCAGCACCAGCGATGTCCGCAGGGCCTGGGTCAGGTCGGGGATCTGGAACAGGCGGCGGTACCAGTCCAGCGTGAACCCGTGCCAGACGTAGCTGACGGTGATCCGCTTCGCGCTCCCGGTCTGGTTGAACCCGTACAGCACGATCATGAAGATCGGGGTCATCAGGTACAGGATCACCAGGGCCACGTACGAGGGGAGGAGGAACCGGGTCCACCGGCGCCGGCCGGACCGTGCCGGAGGAGCCGCGCCCACGGCCTGCGGCGAGTCCTGGACGGCGACACTCACACGTACTCCTGGATTTCCCTCGTGCCCAGCGCCCGGGCGTAGGCGAAGATGCCGATGATCATGGCCCCCATGAGGATGGACGACAGCGTCGCGGCCATCGGGTAGTCGAAGTTCTCCAGGAACTGCGTCTGGATCACGTTGCCGATCATGGTGTTGTTCACCCCGCCCAGGATCGACGCGTTCACGTAGTCGCCCACCGCGGGCACGAACGTGAGCAGGACACCGCCGAAGATCCCCGGGACGGACAGCGGCAGGATGACCCGGAGGAACACGTCCCGCCGGTTCGCGTAGAGGTCCTGGGCGGCCTCGACCACCCTCCGGTCGATCCGCTCCAGCGACACGTACAGCGGGAGCGCCATGAACGGGAGGTAGTTGTAGGCGATCCCGGCCACGACGGCGGTGGTGGAGGCCAGCACGTGGAAGTCCGACGGCAGCAGGTGCCAGCTCTTCATCGTGCCCAGGACGACGCCGTCGTCGGACAGGATGAACTGCCAGGCCAGGGTCCGGATCACGAACGAGACGAAGAACGGCAGCAGCAGCAGGAACAGGAAGGTCGTCTTGTAGCGGCCGCCCCGGAACGCGATCCAGTACGCCAGCGGATACCCCACCACCAGCGTGATGGCCGTGGCCAGCCCGGCGTACTCGATGGACCGGAAGAAGTGGCGGTGGTAGAGCGACCAGGCCGTGGCGTACTCGCCGAAGTGCCACGTCAGGCGGTAGCCGGTGTCCACGCTCCCGGTCTGGAGGGAGAGCGACAGCATGATCAGCGTGGGGACGAGGAAGAACAGCAGGAGCCAGCCGCCCCCCGGCGCGAGCAGGCCGTAGGGGGCGAGGGCCCGCCCGATCCGCCGCCGGCGCCTCCCTAGCCCTGGTAGACGGGCTGGAAGATCTCGTTCCACGTGGTCAGCTCCGTCGGGGTCAGCTCCCGGTACCGCGTGAGCTTCGACAGGAACTCGGAGGTCGGGAAGATCAGGATGTCGTGGGCCGCGGCGGGGTCGCCCAGCTCGCTCGCGATGATGTCTTTGCAGGCGGGCACCGGTGAGAGGTACTGGTTCCAGTCGGTGATCCGGGCCTGGACCTCGGGGTCGTACACGGAGTCCATGTACACCATGGCGTCCACGGGGTGCTGGGCGTGGGCCGGGATCAGCTGGTTGTCCGTCCACACCACCCCGCCCTGGTCGGGGATCACGAACTTGAGGTTGGTTCCCTCCTCGGCGTTCTTCTGCACGATGTCGCCGTTCCAGGCCGTGCTCACCCAGATGTCGCCGTTGCCCAGGGCGTCGATGTAGTCCTGCGTGTAGAACTTGCGGAAGAGCCCATCGTCCTTCTGCTTGGTCAGGAAGTCGGCGGCCTTCTTCCAGTCGGTCTCGGTGGAGGTCTCCGGCTCGATCCCCAGGCCCACCATGGTGAAGTTGGGCATGTCCAGGGTGTCGCCGAAGTAGCCCACCTTGCCCGCGAAGGCCGGGTCGAACATGTCCATGAAGCTCGTGAGGTCGTGGCCGGTCTTGTCCGGGTCGTAGCCGATGCCGGTGTAGCCGGACTGCCAGGCCACGCTGTACTTGTTGCCCGGATCGTAGGTGGGGTCCTTCACGATGGGGCTCGCGTACTTGTCGAAGTTCGTCAGGCGGCTCTGGTCGAGGGGGATGATCCAGCCGTTCCGCTTCAGCTGGTCGAAGAAGATCCCGTTCGTGATGACCATGAGGTCCCACCCCGTGTCCTGGCCCGCCTGGAGCTGGGGTCGGATGGTGGCCAGGAATGTCGCGTTCTCGTTGATCACCGGCCGGTAGTTGACCTTGATGCCGGTCTGCTGCGCGAACGTCTCCAGCGTGGGGTGGGGCTTCCAGGGCGGGTCGATGTAGTAGGGCCAGTTGGCGAAGTTGAGGACGCCTGCCTTCTTCTGCTTGGCCCACCACGCGGGAGTGCCCTCGGCGGTCCCCGTGCTCGCGCTGCTGGAACCGGAGACGCCGCACGCGGCGAGGACCGCCGACAGGCCGGCGGCTCCGGCGCCCGCGCCGGCCAGTCGAAGGAAGCCCCGGCGGGACAGCCGGTACTGCGTCGCGCCGCGCAGCAGCGCCGGGTCGAAGATGGGGTGCTGCCGTTGCTCGCTCATCCTTCCTCCTCCTTCTCCAGCGTGGAGTGGGCGGTTGCGGGCACCACGAATGTCTGCTCGGGCCGCCACGCCAGGCGAACCCGGTCTCCGGCCCGAGGCAGGGACTCGGCGCCGGCGTTCTGTACGTAGACGGTGAGGACACTGCCGCCGGGCCCCTCCACCGTGAACTGGTGGCTGACCCCCAGGAAGGAGGCCATCCGCAGCAGCCCGGTCACGTGGTTCCATCCGGGGAGCTCCTCGTCGGCTCCCTCCGGGACGGCCTCGATGTGGATCTTCTCGGGCCGCACCCCCACCTTGAGGGCCGGACCGATCCCCTCCAGGCGCCGGGCCGGGACCCGCAGCACGTGGCCGCCCTCCACCACCACGGTGCCGAGGCCGTCGGTCCGGTCGCCGAGCGTGCCATCCAGGAGGTTCGAGGCTCCCAGGAACCCGGCCACGAACTCCGTGGCGGGGAGCTCGTAGACGTCCTCCGGCCGGCCGATCTGCTCGATGCGGCCGTGGCGCATCACGGCCAGCCGGTCGGACATGGTCATGGCCTCTTCCTGGTCGTGGGTCACGTACAGGAACGTGATCTGCACCTCCTCCTGGATCCGCTTCAGCTCCAGCTGCATCTGCTTGCGGAGCTTGAGGTCGAGGGCGCCGAGGGGCTCGTCCAGCAGGAGCAGGCGGGGCTGGTTCACCAGGGCCCGGGCCAGGGCCACCCGCTGCTGCTGGCCGCCGGAGAGCTGGTTCGGCCTGCGCTGCTCGAATCCGGGGAGGTCGACCAGGCGCAGCACCTCCCGGACCCGGACCTCCACGTCGCGGCCCCCCACCTTCTTGCGGCGGAGGCCGAACGCGACGTTGTCGACCACGTTCAGGTGCGGGAACAGCGCGTAGGACTGGAACACCGTGTTGACGTCCCGGCGGTTCGGCGGCAGGTCCGTCACGTCACGCCCGCCGAGCTCCACGGTGCCGGCGGTGGCGTCCTCGAACCCGCCCAGGATCCGAAGCGTCGTGGTCTTCCCGCATCCCGACGGGCCCAGGAGGCTGAAGAACTCTCCGCGATCGATCTCGAGCGACAGATCGTCCACGGCCGTGACGTCGCCGAAGCGCTTGGTGACGCGCTGGAGGCGGACGTCGACCTCGCTCAACCAGGAACCTCCGGGGGCAGTTGGATCGCTGATTATGGCACCGGCCGCGACCCGAGCCGTTCGGCCCACGTGGCGGGGGTCGCCGGGTCAGCCCTCCCGCTGGACCAGGATGTTGAAGTTCGGGGTGCCAAGGGCGCCCATCAGCGACAGCCACAGGGGCAGGTACATCTCCATGCCGCGGGCCGACTCGATCCCTCCGAGGTCGATGACCGCCTCGTCCGGCCAGCCGAGCTCCCGGAGGAGGGTTCGGGCTTGCGCCTTGGCCTCGCCGTCGTTCCCGGCCATGAACATGCTGTGGGAGCCGGCCAGCCGGCCGGGGTCGACCATCACCGCCGCGGTCACCGTGTTGAGGGTCTTCACCACCCTGGCCTCCGGGAACTCGCGCTGGATCCGCTCGCCCACGCTGTCGGTGTTCACCACCGCGAGCGACGGCGGCATCCCCCTCGAGAAGTCCAGGGCGTTGGCGATGTCGACGAGGAGCTTCCCGCTGAGGTTGTCCGCGCCGGCCTGCCGGAGCGCCTCCAGCGACCCCGTCCCGGCGGTCGCGTTCACCACGACCTCGCCGAAGGCCGCGGCGTCGGTGAAGGTCCCGTGGCGGGCCCGCTCGCCGTGCTCCTCCGCCCACGCGGCGCAGACCGGGTTGCTGGCCGACCGCGACCCCATCATCACCTCGTGGCCGAGCTCGACCAGCTTCGCCCCGACCGTCTTCCCCACGCTGCCCGTGCCCAGCACACCCACCTTCACGTCCGTCTCCCGTCAGCCATGGACCGTGCATTCAAGCAGACCGGGGGAGGGCGACGCCGTCGGATGCCGTCCCCCGGCCCCGGAAGCAAACCCGGCCGTTCCGGCGATGCCGCCGCCTCCGATGGCCGCCCACACTGGAGGGCGATATCCGCCAGCGCCCCTTAAAGGAGGAACGATGGCCGTGGCGCTTCGGGACCTCGGAGCCATGCGGACCGAGCTCGAGCGCGTCGACGCCGTGGCTCGGTCCGTCGACGAATGGCTGGCCAGCGTGGTGGGCGGCCTCCGGCAGCACCTTCCCATCGACCGGGCCACCCTTCGGGTGGTCGATCCGGAGGACGGGGAAGTGGTCGTCGTCGGCCAGTACGTCGAGCGTCCCACCGCCATCCAGGTGGGGACCCGCGTCCCGTACCGCTCCACGTCGTTCCCGCGGGCCGTCCGGGAACGCCGTCCCGTCATGTCGTCCGACCAGGACCAGGAGTTCCCGCTTCCACTGCTGGACCAGATCCTGTGGGAGGAAGGGGTCCGGTCCTGGGTGTCCGTCCCCCTGCGCCAGGGGACCAAGACGGTCGGGCTGCTGAGCTTCTCCAGCCCCGAGCCCGAGGCCTTCTCGGAGCGGGACCGGCTGCTGTTCGAGAACATCGGCCTGTTGTGCCAGGACGTCCTGCTGGCCCTGGCCTACCGGCGGATGATCAAGTTCCGGGACTAGGCTCCTCGGCTCGACCCGGGCTCGTCACGACAGCGCGATCGACGCGTCGTCCGCGTAGAAGCAGTTCCCGTTGGGCGCGTTCACGACGTAGGCGTTGAAGTCGAGCCAGGAGCTGCCGGGCGCGGCCGGGACGAGCATCACGGTGACCTGCTGCCACGCGGTGGACAGGACGATGGGTACGGCCGCGTATCCGACCTGTTGCCTCGATGCGTCGTACTCGCGGAAGCGCAGATACAGCGTGGCGCCTGCCTTGTCGGCCCGGACCCACATGCTGCCGGTGTAGGTCCCGGCGGACGTGTGCTGGATCCAGCTCGGCGAGTCATCGAGGGTGCACTCGTGGTTCGCCTTGTCGGTGTTCTTGAGGAGCGCGGACCAGTCTCCGGAGTGACCGCCGGACACCCGGCTCAGCTTGATGTGTCCGTCCTTCCAGGGCCGCCACCCGGTGGTGCTGGTCTCGAAGCCGGGATTGCCCACCAGGTTGCCCGAGGCGGCCTGGCCCACCGACACCGGCGACGTGGCGGTGGAGGACAGGCCCCCGGTGTCGGTCACCGTCACCCTCGCCGTGTACGCGCCGGCGGCCTGGTAGGTGTGCGGTGCCGTGGCGCCGGCCTGCGGACCGACCACCGTCCCGTCCCCGAAGTCGAACGTATAGGTCGCGATCGGCGTGGCGTCGGTGTCGGTGGAAGCGGAAGCGTCGGCCGTGACCGGGAGCGGCACCGAGCCGGAGGCGGGGGTCACGGTGAGCGCGGCGGCGGGCGCGGCGTCCGCGGGGGGAGCCTGGGCCGGCCGCAGGGCCATGGCGGTGGTCACGTACGTGACCTGGACGCCGGTGGTCTCGCGGGGCGAGTCGGTCGCCCCGACCTTCGCCACGACGCTCGAGCCCGCGTCCGGGTTGTTTCCGCTGGTGCTGGACTGCTGGGCCCACTCGGTCCAGCCGTTGCCCGGTGGGGTCATGGCGTACGAGCCGTCGGGGACTCCCCGGGAATGAAAGGCCACCAGGACCAGGTCGGTGGGCCCGACGCCCGTGAGCAGAGGGGCGGTCAGCGTCGTGGAGTACGAGCCCTGGCCGACCGCGCCGTGGGCGCCGATGGGGTTCGTCGTGGCGACGCCCGTGTACGCGAGCATCGTGGCCGTGGCGTGCGAGGCGATGGGGAAGGTCATGGAATACGACGCGGGCTCGGAGCTGGCCACGCGGTAGTAGCTCAGACCCCCGAGGGACGATCCGGCGCGGGCGTCGTCCAGGAGCGTCCAGCCCGCCAGGCCGCCCGGAGCGACCGATTCCGTGTCGTCCAAGAAGAGCACGAGCAGGTCCCCGTTCGTGGTGCCGGGAGGAACCTGGACGGTCAACCCGGACCGGTGGGGGGACCCGGTGTTGGCCGTGGACACGGACCGCAGGGCCGGGGCGCCCGGGACGGGAGGCGGAGAGGAGCCGGCCGCCCGGAGGGCGACGGCCGTGGTCACGTGCGTGACCTGGACGCTCGAGGTCTCCGTGGGCGTGTCCGTCCCGGCCACCTTGTCCACGACGCTGGCCCCGACGGCGGGGCTGAGCGGATCGGTGGTGGTGTCCTGGGCCCGCTGGGTCCAGCCGTTCCCGGGGGGCGTCATGGTGAAGGGGCCGTTGGTCACGCCCCGAGGCTGGAACGCCACCAGCACGAGGTCGAACGGTCCCACCGCGCCCAGCAGCGGCGCCGTCATCGATGTGACCCAGGAGCCCTGGCTCAGGGAACCGTGGGCCGAGATCGGGTTCGACGTATCGACACCGGTGTAGGCGAGCATCGCCGCACTGGCGAAGACGGGCTGAGGGAAGGTCAATGTGTAGGAGGCGGGCTCGGCGGACGCCACGCGATAGTAGCTGGCGGCCGTCAGCGAGTCGCCGGCGGTGTCGCCGTCGAGGGGCGTCCAGGCGCCCAGGCCGCCGACGATCCCGATCTGCGAGGTCTCGAAGAACAGCACCAGCACGTCGCCGGTCTGGACCCCGGCGGGAACCGCGACTGGGAGGCTGGACGCCTCCACCGATCCGGTGCCGGCGACGGTCAGGGACCGCAGGGAGGGGGCCGTCGCCGCGGCGGCCGGGCCGGCCGTCCAGGCCAGGAGGCCCGCGACCAGGGATGCCGCCAGGAGGGCCCGCCCACCGGTTCGGCGAGCATCACGCGCGATCGTTGTGGCTCCTCTCGTCACCCTTCCCCCAGCCTGGCCCTGCACAGCGTGCCTTCCGCATGTAATGCCGGGCCGGTCCTCGTCGCACGATCCGGAAGGCGTAGGTGCCGTACGCAGATCGAAGGAGACCCGGGCCGGCGCCGCCGGAGCGAGTGGCCGGCAGCCCTGCGCCGGGACGGCCGCGTGCTGCATTCGACGTACGCCCGCTCCCCCGTTGGCCTCGTGTCCGTGGCGGGCCGTGGGCGTACCGTCCGGCTGCCGCCGGCGGCGAGCCGCTCGAGTCAGTTCGAGATGGTGCGGCGGAGTGAGGGGCCGAGGGCGTTAGCCAGCGGCAGCGGCATGCGGCGCCACAGCTTGGCGGCCCATTCCATGCGGTCGGCGGTCTCGGCGGGGGGTGGTGCGGTCTCGGGGTAGTAGTGCCAGTACAGCTGGACGGGTTCGGCGCCCCACTGGCGCTTCGACTCGTATGTGGTCGAGCCTTTCGAAGAGCGGCCGAAGTCGAGCACTCGATGGCCCCGCGAGATGGCGAAGCGCATGGCTTCCCAGTACAGGAACTGGCCCGCGCACAGGGCCCGGGAGCTTCGCAGCGACGACACCCACGGGATCGACAGCGTGCCGTGGTGCGCCAGCATCACCGCGCCCGCCACCGGCACCGGGCCCGAGCGGACCACCAGAACCCACGCCCGGTCGGGGAGGAAGGCCAGCACCTCGTGGAAGAACCGCACCGCGTGGACGGGCGAGCCCAGGTCGCGCATGTTCGCCGCGAAGACCTTGTGGAACTCGGGGAGGAGCTCCTCGCCGCCGACCTGGGCGGTCAGGCCCGCGCGCTGGCCCTTCCTGATGCGGTTGCGGCGCTCGGAGGGCAGTCCTCTCCACGTCTCGTCCTCGGTGGAGCCGAGCTCGAGCACCATGGTCACCTTCTCCAGCGAGACCGGCAGGTCCACGGCGTGATCGCCCATGTGGCGGAGGTCCAACTTGGCCCGTTCGGACCTGGCCAGGTCCAGGGCCGCCGTCACCAGCGCCCGCTCGACGCCGTCGTCGAGCGCGCACACGCCGCCGTAGTCCATGAACGGCATGGACACCAGCGAGCGCCCGAACAGGCGCGAACGAATCAGCGTGAGCGGCAGCACGCCCCGCAGCTCACCGCCGGCCGTCGCGGCGAGGTGCACCGACCGGTGGCCGTAGGCTCGCGCGATCGCATCCCGCCACGCCCACCGGTGCATGACCGTGGAGTCGGGAGCGGAGTCGACGAACGCGCCCCAGGCCGCGCCGTCGTGCCATTCGCCCACGGTCGCGACGGTTGCAGCGGGCGCCGGCGAGACGCGCCGGCCGGTCACCGTCCGTGCCGGACGATCGCCCACGCCTGCCTCGCCAGGAACCGGACATCGAACCCGACCGAGCAGCGGTCCAGGTATTCGAGGTCCAGGCGGACCCGGTCGTGGAGGATGTGCTCGACGTAGTGGGCCTGCGGGTCGCCCACGCCGCTCAGGACGTCCGTCTCGTCCATGTGCCCGAGCGTCGACGGCCCCACGATCCCCGGCCGTACCTCCAGGACCCGTCGCTCCGAGGGGGTGTACATCGCCGCGTACTCGGGGCTCTCCGGCCGCGGGCCGACCAGGCTCATCTGGCCGGCCAGCACGTTCAGCAGCTGCGGGAACTCGTCCACGTACCACCGGCGGAGCGCCGCGCCCACCCGGGTGATGCGAGGGTCGTTCCCGGGGCTGACCTTCGGCCCCAGCCGGTCGGCGTCGCTGACCATGGTCCGGAACTTCCAGATCCGGAAGACGCGGCCGCCTCGGCCCACCCGTTCCTGGCGGTAGAAGACCGGTCCTGCGGAGGTCATCCGGATCAGCACGGCCACCACCAGGAACGACGGCGACAGCAGGACCAGGGCGATCGCGGACACGCCGAGGTCGAAGGCGCGCTTGGGGACGCCGCCCCGCAGAGGCGCGCGCCCCTCGACCGCGGAGGCCAGAGAGGCGTCCGCCACGCCGGAGGCCTCAGGCCCCCGGCGAGCGCCCGAGATCTCCATTGGGCACGACCTCTCTGATCAGCATGAACGGTTCCGCGGCGCGCATCCCCGAGACGACCCCGTGGCGGCGCGCGTACACCTCGACGGCTTCCAGCGAGCGCGGATGCGGATACGGCTTGACCTCGCTCTGGAACGTGTCCGCGTAGGCCCGCATGGCCTCGACCTTCAGGGGCAGGGTCTCGGTGATGTCCACGAACACGTTCGGGGCGAACACGCTCCCGGCGAACGGTCCGGCCCACTCCGTGGAGGAGGCCGTCTCGTAGCACAGCAGGCGGCGGACCGAGGTCCCGACCGGGCGACTGGCCACCATGGTGGCGGCGTAGGCGACGCGGTGGTCCTGGTTCACGTCGTCCTTGAAGTGCGTGTAGACGACCTCGGGCTCGAGGTCCTTCATGCAGGCGTCCAGGGGGCGGATCACGTCCAGCAGCGGCATGGCGTCCAGCAGCTGGTCCGGCAGCCCCAGGAAGACCACCTTCTTCACCCCCAGGATGTCGGCCGCCCGCAGCGCGCATCCCTGCTGCTCGGCGGTGTGCTCGTGGCGGGCGGTGACGCCGTCGGTGAGGATGCACACCCACACCTCGTCGCCGTGCTCGGCGTGGCGGGCCAGGGTGCCGCCGGCGCCGAGGGTCTCGTCGTCGGGATGGGCCGCCACGGCAAGGACTCTCACCGGTTGACCCCTTCCGGGACGCGGGCAACGGGTCGCGGCTCGGGCGGCTGCTCGCCTCGGCGTCGGGTCACCGTCCAGAAGCAGACGGCCAGCACGCAGATCGTGGTGGAGTACGAGACCGCCGAGGCGATGGCGGCCCCCAGGACGCCGTAGCGGGGGATCAGCAGGACGTCCAGGACCACGGTCATGATCACGCCCGCCCCCATCCCCAGGGAATCCAGGCCGGGCCGGCCGTTTCCGTACAGGTAGGCGCTGATGATCCCGGCCACCGCGCTGCCGGACAGTCCCACCAGCAGGATGTACGTGGGCACCACGGCCGCCCGGAAGGCCTCCCCGAACACGGCCGGCAGCACGAACGTGGCGGCGAGGGCCAGCGGGATGGCGGCCACCGGCGAGACCCATCCCACCTTCGGGATCAGCGCGCGGGCCTGGGCCGCCGCCGTGGCGCTGTCCTCCCGCGCGTAGCGGGGGTACAGCACGTAGTTGATGACCGTGGACGGCAGCCGCAGCAGCTCGGCGAACCGCGACGCGATCGCGTAGATGCCGAGCGCGGCCGGCCCCACCAGCGCGCCCACGATGGCGAAGTCGAGCCGTTCGTTCACCAGCATCAGCAGCGTGCCGGCCTGCGACCGCAGGCCGAACTTGGTCACCTCGCGAGCCAGCGCGGGGGAGGGCCGTCCCGCTCCCCGAAAGTAGCCCCGCCGGTACAGCCGGATCCAGGCGGGCGTGAGCGTCAGGAGGTCACCCAGCGCCAGCCCCCACAGCATCGCCGTGGCCCGCTCCACCCCGGCCGCCCGAAAGGCCAGGAACACGGGCAGGAACATGAACTCCTCGAAGACGATGACCCGGTTGGCCCCGGGGAGGTCGTCCATCCCCTGCGAGCACGCCTTGGCCGTCGATTCCATGACCTGGGTCAGGACGGTGACCCCGGCCCACGTGACGATGACGAGCGGCAGGGTGTGGAAGAACTGCTCCTTGATCGCTCCGGCCGCCACCACCCAGAGCACCGACCCCACGATCCCCGCGGCCAGCGCGATCCCGATGATGGTCGACCGGTACCGCGGAGCGGGGCCCGCCCGGCCGGCCAGGAAGTACGGGACGGCCGGGTACAGCCCGCAGGTCAGCAGGACCCCCGTCAGCCAGGGGAGGACGCGCAGCAGGGCCAGCTCACCGACGGCGGACGGGCCGCCCGTCCGGGCGACCACCAGGCTGACCGTGGCCAGCGAGCCCAGCGCCGCCACCCGGGCGATGAGGTTCGCGGCGAACGGGTTCCGCCGCTTCTCCGCGAGGCGGGCGAGCGTGCTCACGTCAGCACCGCAAGGGGCCGGAGGCGGGCCACCGGGCGGACGATCCCGTGGGTCCGGAGGATGCCCAGGGCCTCGCCGACTCCGCGGTCGTCCAGCTGCGGGACCTCGGCGGGGGCCCCGCCGGAATAACCAAACCGGAGCGTCGTGCGGCCAAGTGGGTCCGGCCCCGACAGGCCCCGGTCCGCAAAGTGGGACACGATCGTGCCGGTCCCGTGGCAGGCGGAGTACACGCTGTCCCGGGCCCCCTCGTCGGCCACGCACAGGAACGACGAGGTCCGGTTGGTCCCCGGCAGGAGCACCGCCTGGCCGGTCCGTCCGAACACGGGGTGGTCGGGCATCTTCGAGGCGGGGAAGGCCCGGCTGGACTTGTACCGGTGCACCAGGACCCGCTCGCCGCCGTGCTCCTCCTCGTACAGGGTGTCGTGCGGCGAGTCCACCACCAGGCTGCTACCGGCCGCGCCGAGCGTCGCCGCGGCGGCCGCCCGGAGCTCGGCGTACACGGCGAGCCGGTACGCGAACCCGTAGTTCATGGCGGCCGCGTTGGCCAGGAGCAGGCGCTGGCCTTCCGTCCCGGACCGGGGAACCGGCGGGCATCCCTCGGAGAAGTACAGGGCCAAGCGCCGGCGGAGCTCCTCCACCGACCGCGACCGGGCCAGGTGCAGCAGCGGCTTCTGCATCGCCATGAACGCCCGGTGCTTCAGCGGGTAGTCGGTCCGGCGCCCGTACATGCGGCCGATGATCCCGGTGAGCACCCCGCCGCCGGCGTGGTACTGGATGGTCAGCTGGCCCTGGGCGACCCCCAGGAGCCCGGCCGCCGTGGGGTCGATGACCTCCTCCACCTGCTGGAGCTCGATGAAGTGGTTGGTGGGCCCCACCGTGCCGAACTCCAGCCGGGACAGCTGCCGGACCAGCCAGGGAAGTTCCTTGCGAACCCGGTCCGGGCCGCCGTGGGGCTCCACGGGCAGGAGTCCCGACTCTTCGACCCGGGCGAGCTCCGCCGGATCCACCCCCCAACGCTCCACGGCGAAGCCCGAGCCCTGCACCGACGCCCGCAGGACGTCCTTCGCCGACACCCGGGGGCGGTAGCCGCCGGGGTGGGGGAGCCGCTCGCGGATCCGCCGGTAGAACGCCGCGATGGACCGGGCGTCCGGCCGCCCGCCGTCCAGGGCGATCAGGGCCATCCCGCAGTTCACCGACGCGTTGACCAGGTTCGGGCGGATGGTCTCCCGGGTGGCCACGGCGATGCTGCACGGCGACTCCATGCCGCCCTCGTGATGGAAGTCCGGGAGCGCAACGGGGGGCGCGGCCAGGTCCGCGCCCCGCACCTGGCCGGCCAGCCGGTCCAGGGCGTCGCGGTCCGCCGGCGCGGCCGGGCTGTCGAACACCCGAACCTCGGGCTCGGCGGCGTGGGGCTGGGCGGCGATGACGTTCACCTGCACGGGCTCACCACCTCCGCCCGCGTCCGGCCGCGGCCACGGCCTGGGGCCGATCGCCCCGCGGCCGGTCGCGCTGCGGTGCCGGTTCCGGTTTCACCGTGGACGCCGCCTGGCCGTCGGTGGCCCACAGCCATCCGGACGACCGCTCCGCGCTGAAGCCGGCCAGGAGAGCCCGGTACCCGGCCCGGAAGGTGCGGTCTGGGATGGCGGTGGCCTGCTCCGCCAGGAACAACGGGAAGAACACGGCATTGGCTGCGGCGGGCACCCCCAGGTACTCGAAGTGCTCGAGCACGGACCGCCGGACCAGGTCCGGGAACCACCCCTGACCGAAGTAGCCGTAGCCGAACCCGACCAGGTTGGGCCAGTCGCCGAACCGGCTCCACAGCTCCCGGGCCCGGTCCCGCCCGGGATGCCCGGGGATCCTCGCCGTCCCGGCCGGGTAGGCCCGGTCCAGGTAGAAGCCGTAGGACGTGGGGAACTTGTACAGGTCCGCGAAGGGAAGGCCCTCCGGCTTCCCCAGCTCCCAGTCGATCACCCCGGCGACGCGGTCCCCGGAGACCAGGAGGTTCCCCGTCCAGTAGTCGCCGTGGACGCCGGACAAGGGGATGTCGCAGCCCTCCAGGGCGGTGACCCGGTCCATCACCGCCTCGAACAGCTCGTCCTCGACCGACCCCCACCCGATCTCGGTGCGGTAGCGCTCCAGGATCGGGTCCGCCCACCGCCGGTACGACCTCGCGGTGAGCTCCTGCCGCCCGGCCTGCGTCTCAAGCTGGAACCGGCGGAGCCACTCGCCGGCCATGCCGAAGTCCCGGGCCACGCGGTCGGGGTCGCTGGTGTGCCGGGGCCGGTAGTAGCGGGTCATCATGGGCTCGCCGTCCAGCGCGGACATCACCAGGGCCAGCCGGCCCTGGATGCGCTCGAGCAGGAGCGGCTCGGGCACGCTGGTCGCGATGCAGGCCGACCCCGACGACCAGAAATGCGTCAGGGCCTCGTGCTCGGCGACCAGGGCACGCTCGCTCCACCCGTCCCGGGCCACCTTCACGGCGACCGACTGGCGGCCCCACCGGTCGAAGAACAGGAACGTGACCTTGGCCGAGGGGTGCTTGTCCGCTCCGGCCACGATGGCTCCCCGCAGCGGAGGGCTGCCCGGACGGAGGTCCGCCCACCGGGCGGCCAGATGATCGCGGAGCGCGCCGATCACGCCGGCCTCCTGGCGACGATGGCCAGGGAGGGGGCGAACCGGGCCTTCATTCCGTGCGGCGACACCAGGGCCATGGCCCGCATCAGCGACAGGAGCCGCTGCTTGACCCGGCCCCGCCACCCGTGGGTCGCGCCGACGTAGGGCAGGAACAGGTGACGCAGGAACGCGTCGAGCTCGGCCGCGCCCCCCTTCGAGATCAGGAAGGCGGGGCAGGCCTGGTCCGGGAAGGCCAGGTAGACCTCCGAGCCCGTCAGGCCGGCCCGGCGGAGGATCCGCATGGCCCGCCCCAGGCGAAGGGCCCGGGTCATGCGGGGCCGCGCCGGGTACCAGGGGTTGGCGAAGCCCGCGTAGATCCAGCCGCCCGGAGCGACCGCCCCGGCCAGGAGCTCCAGCATCCGGGCGGACCGCCCGCGATCGCCCAGGTGGCCCCACGCTCCCACGTCGGGCACGGCCACGGCCGGGTACGGGCCCTCCCGCAGGGTGGCGTCCAACCCGCCGGGCGTCCGGTCCGGGACCACGGCCCCGTCCAGCCGCTCGCCGTTCGCCGGGAGCAGCAGCAGCCCGGCCGGCTCGTCGGGGACGACGAAGCGCCAGTTCAGGGTCCGGGCGTCGAACTCAGACCGCATCGCGGCTCCTGGCCATCCCGTTGCCGGACACCGCGGCCGCCAGCTCGACGGCAGGCGCGCGTTCGGTCCCTGCCGCGGCGGACCCCGGCGGCTCCGGCAGGCCCAGGAGCCGGCGGTACTCGCGGTCCAGCAGCTCACACATCCGGGCCGGGTCGAACAGCTCCCGGACTTGGTTCCTTCCGATCAGCCCCATCTGGCGCGCCTCGTGCGGGTGCTCCAGCAGCCACAGCACGCACCGAGCCAGGGCCTCCGGGTCCCGCGGGGGGGCCAGCAGGCCCGTCGCGCCGTGCTCGATGAGGTCCGGGACCCCGTTGACGGCGGTCGCCGCCACCGGCCGGCCGGAGGCCAGCGCCTCCGTCAGCGATCGCCCCAGCCCCTCGTACAGCGAGGACACCACGAAGACGTCGAACGCCGACGCGATGCGGGCGGCGTCGGGCCGGAACCCGGTGAAGGTGAACAGGACGTCCACGCCCAGCCGGGCGGCCTCGGCGCGGGCCTGGTCCGCCAGCTCGCCGTCGCCGACCATCACGAACCGCGCGTCGGGCCGGGTCCGGGCCACCACGGCGGCCATCCGCACGAAGTCGAGCGGCGCCTTCTGGAAGTCCAGCCTCCCCACCGTCCCCACCACCGGAGCGCCTGGCGGCAGCCCGAGCTCGGGGCGGACGGAGGGGTCCGATTCGGCGGGGATGCCGTCCATCTCCACCGCCGACGGGACCACGGCGATGGAGCCCGGCCGGGCGATCCGCGTCTCCACGGCCTGCCGGACCACGCTGGGGGCCACGTCTAGGAACCGGTCCGTCATCGGCCGGGCCAGGCGATCCAGCCCGATGTACAGCTTCCGGCGGGCCGGCGACATGAACTCGTGGAAGCTGGGGCCGTGGGTGGTGTGCACGATGACGGGGGTCCCGCATCCCCATGCGGCCAGCCGTCCCAGGAAGCCGCCCTTGGCGGAGTGCGTGTGGACGATGGAGAACCGCTCCCGCCGGATCAGGGCCACCAGCTGGGCCAGCACGCCCAGGTCCTCCAGCGGGGAGATGTGGTCGCGGAACCGGCGGAGCTTGACCGTGCGGATCCCGGCGGCTTCGGCCCGGGCCCACAGGTCGCCCCCCTCGCACGCGGCCACCCACACCTCGTAGCGGCGGGGGTCCATGCCCAGGGCCGACACCAGCGTGTTCCCGCCCGCTCCAGCCCAGAACTTCGTGATGACGTGCAGGACCTTGATCCGCGGCGGCGGGGGCTGCGGTGGGAGCTCCTCAAGAGGCACCACGGGCTCGAGGGCGTCGGGCCAAACGGGCCAAACGGGCCAAACGGGCCAGGCCGGCCCAGCGGTTCCCGTCACGGGCTCACCGCCTCGGCCCTGTGCCCGTCGGCCTCGCCGCTGTTCCTGATCCACAGGTACAGGGCCGCCACCAGTCCCAGCAAGGTCCACACGTTCCGGTCGTGGAGGATCTCGTGGGTCGCCGTGAACACGACGAGGCTGACCACCGCGCCCAGCAGGTACCCGGGTGCGGGGACCTCCCGGCCGGCGACGCCGGGCAGCGCTCGGCCGCCCAGCGCGATGGAGCGCACGGCGATGGCGCCGACCAGGACCAGCAGCGCGATCTCCCCGAGCACGCCCCGCTCCACGATCGCCGCGATGAAGTCGTTGTGGGTCCCGTGCGGCGTGTACGAGGCCTGCTCGGCCACGAGGGTGTCGTAGGTGGCGTTGGCGCCCAGCCCGACCAGGTGGCTCTGGAAGTACAGGGCGGTGGTCTCGCTGGCCAGCACCTCCCGCTCCGAGCTGCTCTGGTGCCCGCGCCCGATGGAGTCCTTGATCAGCGAGTTCTGGCTGCCGGACGCCCGCTGGGCCAGCTGGTCCGAGGTGGCCACCATGAACGCGCCCCCCGCGGCCGCCGTGAGCAGGGTGATGGCCATCATCGCGGCGGCCATCCCGTGCCGCCGCCGGATGGACACGAATGCCGCGACGGCCAGGGCGACCGCCAGGCCGAGGAATCCCGACAGCGACCCGGTGAGGACGAGGGCGTACAGGATGAGGACCACGGCGACGAACCGCGCCACCGGCCGGCGAGGGCGCTTCGCGGCGAGCACCACCGCGAGCGACAGCGCGAAGTACAGGGCGGCCGTGTTCTGGTCGCCGAAGGTCAGCGCGGCACGGGTTCCCTGCGTGAGGTCGACACCGGCAAGGGTCCACAGGTGCAGCGAGAACACGGCCGCCAGGACCAGGGCCCACGCCACGGCGGAGTAGGCCCACACCCGCAGGACGGTGGACAGCCCCTCCGGCCGGGCCGCCACGTTGGCGATCACCACGCCCCACGCCAGCAGGAACAGGTCCTGGGAGACGGCCAGGCCGCCCGTCAACGGGTAGCTCCCGAGCAGCGCCGCCAGGGTGCCCGTGGCCACCAGCATCCCCACCGGCAGGGCGTAGGGGAGGTGCAGCCGCGGCCGGGTCCATCCGGCCCACAGGAGCATCACCACGAACGCCACGACGATGAAGGGGTCCACGGGGGCGACGTTGCCGGGGAGGACGCCTTCCTGGAGAGGAAGCAGGGCGACGGTCACGGCGGTCGCGCCCACCACCAGGCGGTCGGTGGAGACGAGGCTCGCCACCGGCCGGACCCAGCCGGAGGGCCGGAACGTGCCGAGCCGGGGCGGGGCCGCGGCCGTGCCGATCTGCGCCGCCGTCGAGCTCAGCGCCCGCTCCCCACGTTCGCCGGGAGGGAGCCGGACCGGCGGAGCATCTCGCCCTTGCGGGTGAGCACCTTGTAGTTGCTGTAGCGCTCCTCCGCGTAGTCGGTCACCACCCCCTGCTCGATGGCCTCCTTGATCTCGGCGAGGCCCTCGGCCAGGGAGCGATGGGGGAGGAACCCGAGCTGCGACCTGATGCGGGCAAACGAGACCCGGTAGTTGGCCTCGGCGGCGCCGCGGCCCCCTTCGAAGATGATCCGAACCCCCGGCACCAGCTCCACGATGGTCTGGGCGATCTGGGCCAGGGTGTGGTTCTGGTCGTCGGACCCGACGTTGAACACCTTGCCCCGGACCAGGTCGGAGGGCACGTCCAGGCACCGCAGGATGGCCTCGGCGCCGTCGTCCACGTGGACGAACGGGCGCCACTGGTCGCCGCCGAAGATGGTGATCTCGCCCTCCGCCACCGCCCGGGCCACCAGCAGGTTGACCACCAGGTCGAACCGGGGCCGCGGGGAGGCGCCGTAGAAGGTCCCGAACCGGAGCACCACCGGAGCGAAGTCCGGGCCGCTCATGGACAGGACCATCCGCTCGGACTCCATCTTGGTTCGCGAGTACAGCGACACCGGGTTGAGCGGCGACTCCTCGTCGAGCAGCCCGTCGTCTGCGCCGTACACCCCGCACGTCGAGGCGAACACGAGCCGCTTCACCGCGAGCCCCCGCGCCACCTCGGCCACGGTCCGGGTGGCCAGCAGGTTGATCTCCATGGTGAGCTTCTCGTCGAGCGCGCAGGCCGGGTCGCCCACCAGCGCGCCGAGGTGCACGACGGCGTCGGCGCCATTGGTGGCCCGGACCACCGACTCGACGTTGCGGAGGTCGCCCTCCACCACCCGGAAGGTCGGGCGCCCGTACAGGTCCCGGATGCCGTGGTCGCCGTACATGAGGGCGTCCATCACCGTGACCGTGTGGCCCCGGTCCAGGAGCTTGCGGACGAGGACGGATCCCACGTAGCCGGCCCCGCCGATCACCAGGACGTGGCGGATCCCCTGCCGCGGGCGCCGGGCGTTCTTGGATCCGTTCGCATGGTTCCCGTTCGAGGATCCCTTCTCCCCCTGCCAGTCCATGGTCATCCCCACTCGGAACCACCCTTTCCGTTCGTCGATGCTCGAAGCTCGGCCACCAGCGCACAGACCCGGTCCACGTCCCCGTCGGACAGGCCGGGATACAGCGGGAGCGACACGATCTCGGGGAACGCGGCGTCCGCGGCCGGGAACCGCCCGTCGGGGTCGTCCAGGAGCCGCCGGTAGAACGGCTGGTGGTGCACCGGGATGAAGTGGACCGAGCAGTCCACTCCCCGCTCGGCCAGTCCGGCCATGAACGCATCGCGGTCCATCCCGAACTGGGGCCGCACCCGGATCACGTAGAGGTGCCACGCCTGCGTGCCTCGCTCCGGGTGCGGGGGCCTGCCGATGCCGTCGATCCCCTCGAGCCCGGAGTCGTAGCGCTCCACGAGCTCCAAGCGGCGGCGCTGCCAGGACGGGAAATGGCGGAGCTGGGCCCGCCCGATGGCGGCCTGGATGTCGGTCATGTTGGCCTTCAGGCCGATCTCCTCGACCTCGTAGCGCCAGCCCGACCCGGGGAGGTAGCGCTTCCAGGCGTCTCGGCTCATGCCGTGCAGCCGGCTCCGACGGACGTGGTCCGCGATCGCGGCGTCGTCCGTGGTGACCATGCCGCCCTCCCCGATGGGGAGGTTCTTGGTGGCGTAGAAGCTGAAGCAGGTGGCCGCGGAGATCGTGCCGACCTCCTGCTCGCCGACCCGGGTGCCCAGGGCGTGCGCGGCGTCCTCGACGACCCGCTCCAGCGGCAGCCCCGCGGCGCGGGCCATCTCGTGGACGGGCGCCGGGTGGCCGGCGAAGTGGACCACCACCATGGCCGCGATCGCACCGCCCGCGTCCCGGACCGCCCGTCCGGTGGTCGCGGCGTCCGGCATCAGCGTGTCGGGGTTCACGTCGCACAGGACCGGGTGCAGGCCCGCGTGCAGGATCGCGTTCACCGCGCCGCAGAAGGTCATGGTCGAGGTCAGCACCTTGGATCCGGGCGGCAGGCGGAGCGCCCGCAGGGCCAGCTCGATGGCCGCGGTGCAGGAGGCCACGGCGACCGCGTGCCCAGCCCCGACCCACTCGGCGAACTCGGCCTCGAACGCAGCGACCTCGGGCCCCGTGGTCACCCATCCCGAGGCCAGCACCCGATCCACGGCGGCCCGGGCCTCCGGGCTGATCTCGGTCCGGGCGAACGGGATGCGGTCGAGCTGGGGCACGGTCTCGGTTCTGCCAGCAGCGGTCATAGGAGGCTCCAATCGGGGTCGGCGCCGTTGTGGCGGGCGTGGCGTCGCCGGGCCAGCACCCGGCCCCGCACTCGGCCCCGCCGGTACGTGATGACGCCCAGCAGCGGCCAGTTGGCCAGCGTCAGCAGGTCCGTCACCGATATCAGCTCCCTGCGCCTGATCGCGGTGGGAACGATGAGGACCGCGCCGACCTTGGGCGGGGCCGGTGCCAGGGCCCGGGGCCGGTCCAGCTCGGCCAGGGCCACCGTCCCGTGGGACGCGCCGTCGCCGTTGTAGGCGGCGAATCGCCCGTTGGCCCGGTCGAACCGCAGCGGTGCCAGGTACGGCTTCGCCCCCTCGGGGCGGAGCGGCTCGTCCGGCGACGCCGCATGGGCTCCGCCGAACTCGCTCAGGAACTGGGCCTGGTCGGTGAAGATCATCTCGATGCGGTCGACCTCCGCGGCCACGGCGGCCAGGCGGAGGCGGCCGGCAACGGTGGCCAGAGCCATCCCGTCGAGCTCCGAGGGCGGACCGGGAAGCTCTCCGATGACCGGCGCGCCGAGCTCGCGGACGAACCCGTCGCGGCCGATCACGGTGGGCCGGAACGACTCCAGGACCGAGGCCGCTCCCACCCCCAGCACCAGCCCGAGGAGCACGCCGAGCGCGGAGTCGGTCGGCCACCGGGAAGGCTCCGCCGCCGGCGGCGGCGTGGCCCGGTCCACCACGGCCGCCTCCGGCCGGAGCACGTTCGCCGATTCGATGGTGGCCTGCTCCGACTGGAGGTTGGCGCGCTGCTGCGCCAGGGCGTCCCGCTGCTGCACCAGGTCGTCGCGCTGGGCCCGCAGCGCGGCCAGGTCCTCCGGCGAGCCCCCCACGGCGATCTGGCCGTTCAGCCCGTTGATGCGGAAGTCGAGGACCGTGGCCTGACGGGACAGGTCGGCGATCTGGGCCCGGAGGTCGGTCAGGGCCTGGTCGACCCGGCCGGCGCCGACCCGGACCCGGGCCTGGATCAGCCCGGTGGCGAGCGTGTTGGCCAGCTGCGACGCGACGCGCGGACTGGTGTCGCGCACCGACAGGGCAAGGACGCCCGAGGTCCCGAGCGCCTCCAGGGTCACGTCGTGCTTGGCGAACTCGATCGAGTCGCGATGAACGCCCACGGTGCGCAGGGCCTGCTGGACCTGGGTGGGGCCGGTGACGATGGCCCGGGCGGTGTCGGCGATGGCCGCGGACTCGGTGCCGCTCTGCGGGTCGGGGGCGTCCAGGACGAGCCGCGCGGTCGCCCGGTACATCGTGGGCTGGCCCGCATGCAATGCGTAGGCGCCTGCGCCACAGACGACGACGAGGATCACGATCAGCGCCGCGTGGCGTTTCAGGATTCGCTGGGCTGCTTCGCTCAGCTCCATGGTTGCCGGTTCATCCCCCCCGACTCGAGTCCGCTCGCGGCCGGTCAGGGACGTCGATTCACCCACGCCGAGCCGCTTGGGGCAGGATCCGTCCCGGCCGGGAGCCGAACACGACCTCTCTGACGTATTTGGGCTACGCCGGTTGCGCGAGGGGATCTAGCCGAAGACCTGGAGGTACTCGAGGATGCCGTTCTGGCGGGCGAAGGCCGCGGCGGCCAGCCGGGAGTGCACCCCCAGCTTCCCGAGGACGTGCTGGACATGCGTGCGGGCGGTGTCCGGGCTGATCACCAGGGCCTCGGCGATGGTCTGGTTGTTGCCGCCCGCGGCGAGCAGTGCGAGGACCTCCCGCTCCCGGGACGTAAGCCTGGACACCATGCGCAGGCTGCGGTCCCGGTCCTGGCGCAGCGCCATGAGCCGGGCCAGGAGGTCGCCCAGCATGGTCGGCGGGACCAGGGTCTCCCCCCGGTGGATGGCCCGGGTGGCTCCCACCAGCTCGGACAGCCGGCAGCTCTTGGCCAGGTAGCCGATCGCGCCGGCCTCCAGCGCGGCCATCAGGTTGGTCTGGTCCTCGTTCGAGGCCAGGAACAGCACCCGGCAGCCCGGCACCCGCTCGCGGATCATGTACGTGGCCTGGATCCCGTCGAGGCCCGTCAGGCCGTCGGACAGCACCGCGACGTCCGGCAGGTGTCGCTCCGCCTCCGCGACGGCGCGGACGCCGGAGTCGGCCACCGCCACCACGCGGAGGTCGGGCTCGGCCTCCAGGGCCATGCGGATGGACTCACGAAACAGGGACTGCTCCTCGGCGAGCAGCACGCGGACGTCCATGAGTTCCTCGGCCACCCCCCGGCCCTCCTCTCCTGGTGTGCCGTCGGCCAGGAGTCAGCGTGCGGCCTGGAGCGCCCGGACGGCATGCGCGAACGGAACGGTTCTCCGTACGGAGGATTCATGAGACCGCCACGCGTTCCGCGTCACCGATCGGGCCGTGAAAGCGCTACATTTCGGGCGCACGCGCGAGGGGGAGGCCATGGGATTTCGCGACCGGATGCGGGACCTCGGGAAGGTGGTCCGCCCCCAGAGCGCGGTGGGCGGGAAGTACGAGTTCGAGCCGCGCACCGACCGGATGTCGCGCCGGCTGAAGGGCGTGCAGGGGCCGGGGGAGGACCGCGAGGGCATCCTCCAGTTCGTCGAGTCCCGCCAGGGCGTGGAGGCCTACGTCGAGCCCAAGACGGTCATACATCCACTCTCTGTCGTGCTGGTGGCGAAGGATGGCGAGCACCGGCGCTTCGAGCTCTTCGACGACGCGTATCTGCGGGAGCTGACCCGGACGCACGACTTGAAGGTCTTCGACGCCGTGCGGGCCGGATACCCGCAGCGCATGCGGGACTACCTGCGCCGGCAGCGGACCGAGGGGCCCGGAGAAGTCTAGGCGGCGTCGCCGGAGCGGGAGCCACTGCCGGCGGGTGCTTCCACGATCCCGTGGCGCAGCGCGAACGCCGCGGCCTCCAGGCGGGAGTGCACCTGTAGCTTCGTCAGGATCCCCTGCACGTGCGTCCGCACGGTGTGGGGGCTGACCGTGAGGCGGCGGGCGATCTCGGCGGAGTTCGCGCCGGACACGAGCAGGGCGAGCACCTCGCGTTCCCGGGACGTCAGCTGCTGCGCCAGCAGGGCGGCGGCCTGGTCCTCGGGCGATCCGATCCCGGTGGCCCTGCGGGCCAGCCGGTGGGGCAGGACCATCTGGCCGTCCAGCACGGCGCGGATGGAGCGGACAAACTGCCGGAGCTGGACGTCTTTGGTCAGAAAGCCGTGGAAGCCCGCGGCCATGGCCTCGCGCATGGTGCGCACGTCCTCCAGTGCCGTCAGCGCGACCACCTTCGTCCCCGGCGCGAGCTCCAGGATCTGGCGTCCCACCGCGAGCCCGCTCTGCCCGGGGAGCCCGATGTCCAGCAGGACCAGGTCGGGGTGCTCCCGGCGCACCGCCTCCAGGGCCGTGGGCCCGTCGGAGCACGGGTCCAGGACCTCCATGTCCAGGTCCTCCAGGCTCGACCGGATGGCGTCGGCGAACAGCGTGTGGTCCTCCACGATCAGGATCTTGGTCATGGAGCGGTTTCCTCCGAGGGAAGCTGAAGGACGACGGTCGTGCCGTGTCCGGTGGATTCGAGCCAGATCTCGCCGCCGTGCGCTTCCACGACACGACGGGCGATGAACAGGCCCAGGCCGGTGCCGGCCCGGCGGGGAGCGCCCCGGCCCCGCACGAACGGTTCGAACAGCGCGGGCCGGTCCTCGGCAGGAACGCCGGGGCCGCGGTCGCGAACGGCGATGCGGACGGAGCCCGATCGCTCCTGGACCCGGACGCTGACGGGGCTTCCGGACGGCGAGTAGTCGAGGGCGTTGCGGATGACGTCGGCCACCGCCGCCCGCAGCAGCGGGCCGTCGGCCCGGACGGTGACGCCGGCCTGGATCAGCACCGACAGGCGGCTTTCCTCGGCGGGAAGGGCGAGCTCCGTGACGACCCGGCGAACCAGCCTGCCCAGGTCGGTCCGCCGCTTGCGGAGCCGCCGTGCCCCCGCCGCCCACCGAAGCACCGCGTCGATCTGCCCCGACAGCTCGCGCAGGACGTCCCGGGACCGGACCAGGAGGCGGCGATCCCGCGAGGCCAGCGAGTCGCTCACCAGCACACGGTCGAGTGCGGCCCGGGTGGCGAGCACCGGCCCGCGAAGCTCGTGGGCGGTCCAGGCCAGCGCCATGTCCAGCCGCTCCTCGGGGCTGGCCTCGCGGGGCTGCCACCGGGAGAGGTCGTCCCACCCCTCCGGCTTCTGGTAGCTCCTCGCGCGTCCTTCTACCGACATGCACAGCCCCCCTCGATGCCGAACCTCACGCTATACGCGCTCCGCGTCGCCCGGAACGTCCCTTCGACCGAATCGGGCTACATCGTTGGTCGGACCTGGAGCCGTGCGTTTGGACCGGCCGGCGTTGCGCCGCGTGGTCGATTCGAGATGGTTCGTCCGCTTTTCGGGGGCGCTGGGCATGAGAGCGGGAAGCCCGGCCCCGGTCCATTCGGCGGAGCGGGCGGCTGAGGAAAGATACCCACCGCGAGTGAGGCCCCCCGGGGATGGGACTGCCACCATGGGCGCCGGTCCAGGGTAAGGGGGGGTGGTGTCGGAGTTCCTGCGAACGCTCGGAGCGGTTCTCCGGAGCGCCCGAAAGGAGCGAGGCCTGAAGCTGAAGGACGTCGCGACGTGGTCCGGGCGGCGGTTCGCGCCGACCACGGTGGCCGGGTACGAGTACGGCGAGCGGTCCGTCTCGCTGGAGCGATTCTGCGCGCTGGCCCGGCTGTACGGCGTCCCTCCGGAGGAGCTCCTGGGGCGGGCCCTCGACGCGATGGGGTCCCTTCCCGGGGAGGCCCGGGTCATCGACATGCCACCTCCCGGAACCCGGCGCCCCCATGGTCTCCGTCATGGATAGGGCCGGGGCGCCCGCTTCGTCTCGGAAAGGCGAACGGGTCCTCCAGGCCTCGAGCGGCGAGCCTCTTCGGCTGGGAAGCGTCTACGAGGAGCACGAGCGGTCGGCCACGTGGCAGCGCCGCCGGGACCTCACCAACCCGGGCACGGCCCTCTCACGGGTCCGCCGGATGGCCCGCCTCGAGGCAGTCCTCCGGCGCCGGTTCACGTCGGTGGAGGACCTGCGGGTGCTCGACGTCGGCTGCGGCGAGGGGTGGCTGCTGGACTGGTTCCGCGGGCTCGGCATCCCGGCCGAGCAGCTGGTGGGAGTGGACCTGGTGGCCGGGCGCATCGAGGTGGCCAGGCGCACCCACCCGGACATCACGTTCCTGGAGGCGAACGCGGAGCACCTGGACTTCCTGGACGGGCCGTTCGACCTGGTGGTGCTGTTCACGGTGATGTCCTCGATCCTCGACGCGGACATGGCGGCCAACGTGGCCCGAAGCGTCGACCGGGTCCTGGCCCCGGGCGGGGCGGTGGTGTGGTTCGACCTGCGGTACCCGATCCCCTACAACCGGACCACGAGACCGATGACCAGAAAGCGCGTCGCCGGCCTGTTCCCGGGCTACGGCCTGGAGCTCCACAGGGAAACCGTCGTCCCGCCCCTGGCCCGCCGCCTGGGCGCGCTGGCGCCGATCGGGTTCCCCATCCTCGAGGCCATCCCGGTGCTGAACACGCACTACCTGGGCCTGCTGACCCGCCCATAGGCCCGGCCCGAGCCGGACGAGACCTCCCCGCGGTGTACCGTGCTGGTCGCCATGGTGACGGCGGCGAAGATCCTGGTCATGGGCGGCATGCTGAACCTGACGCTCGCATTCGCCCTCGGCGCCGCGCTGGCCCGTCAGCGCGCCACGGTCCCCGAGCGGCCCGGCGGTTACCTCCTGAACTCCCACCGCACGGCCCTGTGGCAGGGCTTCATGCAGCTCGGCCTGGTGTTCGCGGTCCAGCTGTCCGACCTGTCCGCGAGCCTCGAGATCCTGGCAGCCTGGCTCCTGGTGGTGGCGTCCGCACTCGGAGATGCGACCGAGATCCTGAGCTGGCTCAGGGGCATCAAGGACCAGCTCGTCGAGCGCCCATGGTGGATCTACATGGGCCTGGCCAGCGCGTTCCTGACCGCTGCTGGCGTGGGGATCCTGTTGGTGGGAGATTTCCTCGGGTTGTAGGTGTCCACGCCCACCGGGGTCGCTCAGGTCACGTCGCGGGCGCGGAAGCTCAGGGCGGCCGCGGTCATCAGGGCCAGGCCGTAGGCGAAGAGCAGCAGGATCGCCTCCGTCGGACTGCGCCCGATGCCTCCAGGCCCCGAGGATCGTCCGGCGACGAAGACCACGGCGTTGTCTCCGACCAGCCAGCGGCTCCAACTCGGGAGCAGGCCGCGGATGAGCCCCTCGATGACGCCGAAGTAGGCGAAGGCCACGCCGAGCGCGGCGGCGGTGTTGCGGGCCACGGTCGTGATGGCCAATCCCATGAGGGCCGCCAGTCCGGCGAGCCCCCCGATCCGAGCGCCCAGTCCCACCACGCCCCGGAGCCACCCGTCACCGGTCCCGGCGGTGGTCCCGCGGGTCGCCGCCACGAGCGACAGCACCGCCCCCAGCAGGGCCTCGAGCGCGACCGCGAGCACGAACACCACCACCCCACAGGCGAGGGCCTTGGCCAGGAACACCCGCATCCGGCGGGGCTCCCATGTCAGGAGCGTGGCCATCGAGCTGGCCTGCCACTCGGCGCCCGCGAACGAGGCCCCGATCAGCAGGCCCCCGATGACGAGGAGCGTGCTGAGCCCCTTCAGCGTGCCCGGGAGCCCGTCCAGCCGGTAGCGGGGGTCGTTGAGGGCGAGGAGCGACGGCAGGAGGTTGTGCTCGCAGAACTCCCGCAACGTGATGCCGGGCGGGAGGTCCTCCGCCCGGACCATCTTGCCGTCGAGGCAGTCCCGGACCTGTGCGTCCACGCGGGCCCGCTCGCCCGGCGGGGGTGCATGGGACCTCACGGCCACGACCACGCCCCCGATCGCGATCCCCAGCACCGCGAGCCCTACGAGCACCCGGAACAAGCGCCGCGACAACAGGCGCCGGAACTCCACCGCGATGAGCGCGCTCACGCGGATGGTTCCCCGGATCGCGGCTCCCGCGTGAGCTCCAGGAACACCGTCTCGAGGTCCTGCTCGTCACGGCGGAGCTCGGTGAGGAACAATCCGCGATCGGCCAGGGCGCGGGTGATCGACGCGGGACCGCCCGACGGAGGCTCCACCAGCAGCGCGTCGCCCTCGAGCCGCGCCTCCATCCCGGCCGCGGCGAGGGCGGCAACACCCGCGGGGAGGTCGTCGAGGCGCACGACCCACCCTCGCGACCGCCCGGTCGAAAGCACGTCCTCGACGGGCCCCGATGCGACGCGCCGGCCCAGGGCCAGGATCGCCACCTGGTCCGCCATCTGGCGCACCTCGGAGAGGATGTGGCTCGACACGAAGACCGTTCTCCCCTCGGCGCCGAGCCGCCGCAGCAGTTCCCGCACTTCCACGATCCCGGCGGGGTCCAGCCCGTTCGCCGGCTCGTCCAGGATGAGCAGCTGCGGGTCCTTGAGCAGGGCGGCCGCGATGCCGAGCCGCTGCCGCATCCCCAGGGAGTACTTCCTGACCTGGTCCCCTGCGCGGTCGGCGAGCCCGACCCGCTCGAGCGTCGCCTCGACGGTTTGGCGGCCGACCCCCTGCAACCGGCCGAGCAGCTCCAGGTTCAATCGGCCGGAGAAGTGGGGGACGAAGGCGGGGGTCTCCACGATCGATCCGACCCGCCGGATCACCGTGGCCAGCCGGTCCGGTGTGTCGGCTCCGAGGAGTCGCAGCCTGCCCCGGGTCGGCCGCACCAGCCCGAGCAGGCACCGGATCGTGGTGGTCTTCCCCGCGCCATTGGGTCCGAGGAACCCGTACACGCCCCCGTCGGGGACCGCGAGGTCGAGCCCGTCGACGGCGACCGTGCGCCGGCCCCGAAGGCTGCGGTACTCCTTGTGGAGCCCCTCGATCTCGATGGCCGACACGGCCCCTCCCCGCCTCCGCGAGCTTAGCCGGGGGCACTGAGCGCCGCTCGCGGGGAGCGCTCGACGCGCCGCTAGGGGCCGTCTGTTCCCCGCTATCCACGGGCGATCAGCGTCGGCGGTAGACGTCGGATCGATGTTCGATGGCCACCACGACCACCACGCGGCGTCGATCGTCGACGCCGGAGGCGATCCGATGGTCGCCCCGACGGGCGCTGTGTAGTCCCTCCAGCTCGAAACGGAGCGCGTGCCCGACTCGGTGCGGATTTGCGGCCAGGGGCCCGTAGATGAACTCGACGGCCGCCGTCGCCACCTTCTCGGGCAGCCGCCGTAGCGCGCGGAGGGCCGGACCGGCCCACTCGACGACGAAGGGCTCTTCGGCCCGGGTCACCGCTTCTTGTTCAGAGCCTGGACCTCGTCCTTGGTGAGGCGCTTCGTCCGCCTCGCGGCGACATCGCCCTCCGCCTCTCGGATCTGTCCCACGAGCTCCGCGTTGCCCAGGATGGCCAACGTCTCCTCGAGGGGACTCGAGGTCCTCGATGCTGAGGATGACGGCCGCCGCCCGACCGTGCTTGGTGATGACCACCCGGCCGTGCTCGCGCTCGATCCGGTCGACGACCTCCGAGAGCCGATTCTTCACGTCAGCGAGCGAAGCCTGCTCGGATATCGCCATGTCCAGAAGTACAGCCACTTTTTGCCCAGTTCCCGAACGGACCAAGCGCGTTGGTGTGACCTCACTGTCGATACTGTCGATTCCGGGTCACCCTGTTCGTCGTACCGGTGAGTCGCGGAAGAGCCGCGAACGACGAAGGAGGCAGGGATGAAGTTCATGCTCCTGATCTACGGCGACGAGCAGGCCGCAGCCCAGGCCACGCCCGAGCAGTTCCAGGCCCAGGCGGATGCGTACGAGGTGTTCACGAAGTCGATCGTCGCCAGCGGCAACTTCCTGGACGGCGACCCGTTCCAGCCGACCTCGACGGCCAAGACCGTCGCGGTCCGCGACGGCCGCACGACCACGACGCCCGGGCCCTTCGAGGCGACGAAGCAGCAGCTGTTCGCCTACTACAAGGTGGAGGCCGACGACGAGCAGCAGGCCCTGGAGATGGCCGCCCGGATCCCGGGAGCCCAGACGGGGACCATCGAGGTCCGGCCGGTGATGACCTTCGACCAGTAGCCCGAGCCGCCACTCGAGCCGCGACCGCGTCGCCCGGCGTCCGCGCACCGCTTCAGGAC
>JALYLZ010000004.1 GCA_030774015.1 Actinomycetota bacterium
GTGCTGTCGGACGCGGCCGAAGCGGCGCGCGAGGCCGCCGGGCGGGACGCGACCCTTCCCGAGGTGGCGGACGCGGCCCTGGCCGCAGCTCGAGCGTCCCTGGAGCGGACCAGGGACGTCCTTCCCGAGCTCCGGGCGGCCGGCGTGGTGGATGCCGGAGCCAAGGGGATCGTCCTGCTGTTCGACGCGATCGCGTCGACCCTGGGCGGACACGACCTGACCGTGGCGGTCGGCCCACCGGGCCCGGTCGGGCACGTCGAGGACGGCGACCGCCGCGAGCTCTCGTTCCGGCACGAGGTGATGTACCTGCTGGAAGCCGGCGACGACCGCGTCCCCGCGCTCACCGAGCGACTGGGTGGCCTGGGGGATTCCCTGGTGGTGGTGGGGGGCGGCGGGATGTTCAAGGTCCACGTCCACACCAACGAACCGGACCTGGCCGTCGAGGCGGGGCGGGACGCCGGGGCCGTGCGCGACGTGCAGGTGGTCGACCTGGAGGACCAGGTCGCCGAGCGATGTGTGGCCGGACAGGCCCGAGCGGTCCGGGTGGCCGAGCACCAGGCCACGGCGCTCGTGGCCGTGGCCGATGGCGACGGCCTGATCCGGATCTTCCGCTCGCTGGGAGCCGTGGTCGTCCCCGGCGGCCCCGGGCGGAATCCGTCCGTGGGAGACCTGGTCGAGGCGATCCAGGCGGCGCCGTCCACCTCGGTGGTGCTGCTGCCCAACCATCGCAACGTGGTCCCCGCCGCGGAGCGGGCCGCCGCCGCGAGCGGGAAGGACGTCCGCGTCGTGCCGTCGCGTTCCATACCGGCCGGCCTGGCCTCGGCGGCTGCGTTCAACCCCATGGCCTCGGCGGAGGAGAACGAGAAGGACATGGCCGAGGCCGCGGATGCCGCCACGGCCATCGAGATCACCCGGGCCGTCCGGGACGCCGAGACCCCGAAGGGCCGGGTGCAGGCGGGGGACTGGCTCGGCCTGGCCGAGGGAGAGGTTCGCGTCGCCGGCGGGGAGCCGGCGGAGCTGGCGGCCCGTCTGGTGGCGGACCTCCGCACCGAGGACCACGAGGTCATCACCCTCGTGGTGGGGGCGGACCCCTCGGACCAGGAGGCGGCCGCCGTGGAGGAGGCGGTCCGGGCCGCGGCTCCCGACCTGCACGTCGAGACGCACCGAGGCGGGCAGCCCCAGTACGCCTACCTGATCGGCCTGGAGTGAGCCTCTCCCTCGACGCGCCGGTCCGCGAGGTCGATCCCCGAGTGGCCAACCGCCGGGTCGGCATGCGCGAGAAAGGCCCTCCGGCGTTCCAGGCGCTGGCCGACGGGCTCGGCATCGAGACCGTTCGACAGCTCCTGCACCACTATCCGAGGCGCTACATCGACCGGTCCCAGGTGGCGAGGATCCGGGACCTGCGGGTGGGGCAGCAGGCCACCATCATCGCCACCGTCCGCACCGTGAAGAAGCGGCTGACCCGGCGGCGCCAGAGCATGGTCACGGTGACGCTGTGGGACGGCTCCGGCTACCTCCACCTGAACTTCTTCAACCAGCCCTGGACGGCCACGTCGTACAAGGAGGGCCACGAGCTGGCCGTCTCGGGAACCGTCGCGCTGTACGGCGGCGCCCTCCAGATGGCGAAGCAGGAGGTCGAGGTCCTCCGAGGGGAGGCCGAGACCATCCACACCGGCCGGATCACCCCGGTGCACGGTGCCACGGAGGGCATCACCACCCGAACCATCCGCGAGCTGGTGTTCCGGGCCCTGGAACAGCTGGCGGAGGTCCCTGACGCGCTGCCCGACGAGGTGGTGGGGCCGGAGGAGGTCGCTTCGTACGACTGGGCCCTGCGGAACATCCACTTCCCGCAGTCGCAGGAGGAGCTGGCCCGGGCCCAGGAGCGGCTGAAGTTCGACGAGCTGTTCGTGCTGGAGCTCGGGGTGGGCTTCCGCAAGCACCGCGTGGCCGCCCAGGAGGTCGGCGTGGCCCACCGTCCCGACGGCGAGCTGATCGGGAAGTTCGTGGCCTCCCTGCCGTTCGAGCTGACGGAGGGACAGCGGCGGGCCATCGAGGAGATCTCCGGGGCCATGGCCCGGCCCCATCCCATGAACCTGCTGCTCCAGGGCGACGTCGGCTCGGGCAAGACGGTGGTCGCCCTGGCGGCCTGCCTCGCGGCGGTCGAATCCGGCCACCAGGCCGCGATCATGGCGCCCACCGAGGTGCTGGCGGGCCAGCACGCGAGGAACGCCGCGGCCCTGCTGGAGCCGATCGGCGCGGTCCGGTTCGCCGACGCCGCCCGCCGGCGCACCGCCCAGGGCTCGCCCGGGCAGGAGTCGCTGCTGGCGGAGGCCGAACCGGCGCCCGCGCTGACCTTCGCCCTCCTCACGGCCGCGGTGACGGGCCAGGAGCGGACCAGGGTCCTGGACGGCGTCCGTTCCGGGGAGGTCGATCTGGTGGTGGGGACCCACGCCCTGGTGCAGGAGGCGGTGGGGTTCCTCGACCTGTCCCTGGCGGTGGTGGACGAGCAGCACCGCTTCGGGGTCCACCAGCGGATGGCCCTGAAGGGGAAGGGTGCGTCGCCGGACGTCCTGATCATGACGGCGACGCCGATCCCCCGGACGCTGGCCCTGACCTACTACGGCGACCTCGACGTGGCCGTGCTGGACGAGCTGCCGGCGGGCCGCCAGCCCGTGGAGACGCGGGTGGTCCGCACGGCCGAGGACCGAGCGCTGGCCTACGACGTGGTGCGGCGGGAGGTCCAGTCCGGCCGGCAGGCCTTCGTGGTGTGCGCGGCCATCGACGAGGACAACCGGCTGGAGGTCAAGGCGGCGGAGAAGGAGGCCGAGCGCCTGGCCACCGAGGTGTTCCCGGACCTCCGGGTGAACGTGCTGCACGGCCGGATGCGTCCCGCGGAGAAGGAGTCCCGGATGGACGAGTACCGGGCCGGCCGCTTCGACCTGCTGATCTCGACGACCGTCATCGAGGTGGGGGTGGACGTCCCCAACGCGACCGTGATGCTGGTGGAGAACGCCGAACGGTTCGGCCTGGCCCAGCTCCACCAGCTCCGGGGCCGGATCGGACGCGGCGCGCACCGTTCGTACTGCTACCTGTTCGACGAGAGCGCTCCGGACAACGAGCTGGCGCGGGAGCGGCTGGACGCCATGGTCCGGACCACCGATGGGTTCGAGCTGGCAGACGAGGACCTCCGGCTCCGGGGCGAGGGGACGCTGTTCGACATCCGGCAGTCCGGCATGCCGGATCTCAAGCTGGCCCGCCTGGCCGAGGACGTCGACCTGGTCCGGCGGGCCCGCGCCCGCGCCTTCGCCCTCATCGACCAGGATCCCGAGCTCACCGGCCATCCGGCGCTCCGGCGCGAGCTGGAGGATCGCTTCGCCGAGTCCATCGACTGGCTGTTCCACTCGTGAGGGTCATCCGATGAGGGTCATCGCCGGCGCGGCCAAGGGCGTGCGGCTGGGGCCGGTTCCGCCTGGAACCAGGCCGATCTCGGACCGGGCCCGGGAGGGCGTGTTCTCCAGCCTGGCCGCACGGGTCCCCGGCGCCATGGTGCTGGACCTGTACGCGGGGACGGGGGCCGCCGGGATCGAGGCGCTGTCTCGAGGGGCCGACCACGCGACCTTCGTGGACCGCTCCCGCCAGGCAATCCGGACGATTCATGACAATCTTCAGCGAAGCAAGCTCACGGCCAACGCCACCGTCGTCGAGCGCGAGGTTGCTCGTTTCCTTGGCACATCCGTGGAGCCGTTCGACCTGGTGTTCGTGGATCCGCCCTACGACACGGCCCCGGAGAGCGTGGCCGGCGACCTGGAGAAGCTGGCCGGGGGATGGCTGGCGGAGGGGGCCACGGTGGCCCTGACCAGGCCCAGAAAGGGTTACATCCCTGTGATTCCTGTATCCTGGCAGGTCGCGAGGCGCCTGGAGTACGGCGATACCCTCGTCGTCTTGTATCGGGAGGTCTGATGGCCAGGGCGGCCTTGTGTCCCGGGACGTTCGATCCGGTGACCAACGGTCACCTCGACATCATCGAGCGGGCCAGCCGCCACTTCGACCAGGTGGTGGTGGCGGTGCTCGAGAACGCCGGCAAGGCCACACCGCTGTTCAGCGTGGACGAGCGAGTGGCCATGCTGAAGGAGGCCGTGGCCGACATGGCGAACGTCGAGGTGGACTCGTTCTCCGGGTTGCTGGTGGACTTCGCCGCCCAGCGGGGGACGGCGATCGTGGTGAAGGGGCTGAGAGCGGTTTCTGATTTCGACTACGAATTCCAGATGGCCCAGATGAACCACCGGCTGGCCGGCGTGGAGACGTTCTTCATGACCACGAACCCCATGTGGTCGTACCTGTCGTCCTCCCTGGTCCGCCAGGTGGCCAGCCTGGGTGGCGACGTCACCGGGCTGGTGCCCGCGGTGGTCGCCGAACGGCTGGGCGAGAAGCTGGGCAAGGAGCGTGGATAGATGGATCTTGCGGCTCGAATCCAGCAGCTCGAGGACATGATCAAGGAAGCGAAGTCCATGCCCCTGTCGTCGTCGGCCCTCCTGAACCGGGAGGAGCTGCTCGAGGTGGTGGCGGAGATGCGCGACTCCCTTCCCGAGGAGATCAAGCAGGCCCGGTGGGTGGTCAAGGACCGGGAGGAGCTCCTGGTCAAGGCGCGCCGGGAGGCCGACGCGCTGCTGGAGAAGGCCCGGGCCGAGCAGGCCAGGCTGCTGTCGCGGGAAGCCGTGGTCCAGGCCTCTCAGGAGGAGGCCGAGCACATCCTGGGCGAGGCCAGGGAGCAGGCCCGGCAGGTGAAGCTGGAGGCCGAGGACTACGTCGACGCCAAGCTGGCGCAGTTCGAGATCACCCTCCAGCGTCTCCACGAGGGGCTGGCCCAGACCCACGAAGCCATGGCGGAGTCCTTCGAGCACACCCGGGGCAGCCTGGACAAGACCGTCGAGCAGGTACAGCGGGGCCGCGAGAAGCTCCAGGGCCTGGCCCATCCGGCGCAGGAGCTGGTCGAGGAGCAGGGGGAGCAGGAGGAGCTCCAGGAGCTGCCCCAGTGAACCCGATCGACGTCCGCGACCTGCTGGGCCATCCCGGCTCCTCCCGCGCCGTGCGGGTGGACGAGCCCGTCCCGGGCCTCGGCATCGAGCTGGCCCGGGTTCCCGACGAGACCCCCGTGCACGGCGAGTTCCTGCTGGAGAGCGTGGTCGAGGGCATCCTGGTGTCGGGGACGGTTGGCGGCCGGATGGCGCTGTCGTGCGCCCGGTGCCTGCGCACGTTCGACGCCGGGTTCGAGTTCCAGGTCCGGGAGCTGTTCTCGGCCGACGCCCCGCCGGGAGGCGACGAGTATCCGCTGCAACCGGAAGGGGCGATCGACGTCGAGCCCATGGTCCGGGACGCGCTGATGCTGGGCCTGCCGTTCTCGCCCCTGTGCCGGCATGACTGCCTGGGGCTGTGCGAGCGATGCGGAGGAGACCGGAACGCGGGGGAGTGCACCTGTGCGCCCCAGCCCGCCGACGCCCGGTGGGCCTGGCTGGACCGGCTGTTCAACTAGAGGCCCGACCGACAGGAAGGAACACACGTGGCAACGCCGAAGAAGAAGACCACGAAGACCAAGCGCGATCAGCGGGCCGCGCACTGGAAGGCGGAGCCCTCGACGTACGCCGAGTGCCCCCAGTGCCACCAGCCCAAGCTGCCGCACCGCGTGTGCCTGAACTGCGGCTACTACGCGGGACGCCAGGCCATCGAGGTCGAGTAAGGGACCGAGATGGCGCGAGGCGGCGGGCGCCGCGGCACGGCCGAGGCGCCCCGGAAGGCACGGGGCGTGTCCCAGGACGGGTCCGCTCAGGGCGCCGGTCCCGGTGAGGTGGAGGCGCTGGAGCGGGCCCTGCGGGTCCGGTTCCGCGACCACGACCTGGCCCGCGCGTCCCTCACCCATCGCTCGTTCGCCTTCGAGCAGGGGCTGGTGGTGACGAACGAGCGCCTGGAGTTCCTGGGCGACGCCGTCCTGGGGCTGGTGGTGACGGACCGGGCGTTCCGGCAGTTCCCGGACCTGTCGGAGGGGGAGCTGGCCAAGCTCCGCGCCGCCGCCGTCAACATGACGTCGCTGGCCGAGGTGTCGCGGGACCTCGGGATCGGCGAGCTGGTGCTGCTGGGCCGGGGCGAGGAGCTCTCCGGGGGCCGGCTGAAGGCCAGCATCCTGGCCGACGCCATGGAAGCCGTCCTGGGGGCGGTGTACCTGGACCTGGGCCTGGGCGCGGCGCGGCGGCTGATCGACCGGCTGTTCTGGCCCCGCATGGAGGCCTACGCCAGGGGCGAGGGGGACCGCGACTACAAGACCGGGCTCCAGGAGCTGGCCTCGCAGGACATCGGCTCGGTGCCGGAGTACCGGGTGGTCTCCCGGGGGCCCGACCACGCCAAGGAGTTCACGGCCACGGTGTACCTGGCCGGCGAGTCGTGGGGCCGGGGGAAGGGCCACTCGAAGAAGGAGGCGGAACAACAGGCCGCCCGTGAGGCGTTCACCAAGCTCGTGGCCGGGACCGGCCCGAGCGGAGAGGGAGAAGGAGCGTAGGTGGAGCTACCCGAGGTCGAGGTCATGCGCAGGGACCTCGAGAAGGACGTGGTCGGCAAGCGGATCAAGCAGGTGGAGGTCCGCCCCAGCCCGAATGCCCTCCGGACCATCCGCCGGCACGCCAAGCCCGGCAAGCGGGGCGTCCGCCGGGAGTTCGCCGCACGCCTGGAGTCCCGCAAGGTCACCAAGGTCGAACGCAAGGGGAAGTACCTCCTGCTCCACCTCGAGGGCGGAGACGTCCTGGTGGTGCACTTCGGGATGAGCGGCCAGTTCATCCGGGCCACCAAGCGCCAGCCCCTGCCGCCCCACACCCACGTCGTGATCACCTTCCAGCAGGGCGGCGACCTCCGGTTCGTCGATCCCCGCACCTTCGGCGAGATGTTCGTCACGTCGGCGGACGAGCTGGGCAAGGTCCGCGAGCTCGACCACATCGCCATCGACCCGCTGGAGGACACGTTCACCTGGCAGGCCTTCGGCGATCTGCTGGCCCAGCGGGCATCGAAGCTGAAGCCGCTGCTCATGGACCAGAAGTTCGTGTCGGGCCTCGGCAACATCTACTCCGACGAGGTCCTGTTCGCGGCGGGGCTCCGCCACGACCGGATGTCGGACTCGCTGTCCTCCCAGGAGGTCCGCCGCCTGTACCGGGCCATCCAGGAAGTGGTGCAGGAGGCCATCCGCCACCGCGGTACCACCCTCGACGACGAGGCCTACGTGGACCTGTTCGGCCGGCCCGGCGAGTTCCAGCGGGAGCTCAAGGTGTACGGCCGCAAGGGCCAGCCGTGCCGCCGGTGCCGGACCCCCATCCAGAGCGTCACCGTCGGCGGGCGGCGCTCGTACTTCTGCCCGCAGTGCCAGTCCTGAACGTCCGCTGAATCCTCCGCGACACTTCGATCCGTCCGCTTCCCCAATGCGAAGGCCGTGGGGTAGCGTTCCGGCGTCCCATCAACGAAAGGGGGAGGTGCATGTCCAATCACGACGCGGAGGCGAACAAGGGCGCCGCGCGGCGCATCGAGGAAGCCTGGTCGGCCAGCGACATGGAGGCGCTCGACCAGCTCATCGCCCAGGACTTCGTGGCCCACACGCCGGGGGCCGAGATGGTGCCGCCGGGTCTCGACGGGGCGAAGATGGCCCACGCGGGCACGATGCAGTCGTTCCCGGACCGCCAGGTCACGGTCGAGGACGTGATCGGCGAGGGCGACCGGGTGTTCGTCCGGTGCCGGATGCAGGGCGTGAACACGGGCGGCCTGGACTGGGCGGGCATCCCTGCGAACGGCAACTCCATCGACATCGAGTACGTCACGGAGTTCCGGTTCCAGGACGGCAAGGTCGTGGAGACCTGGGCCCAGATGGACGTGGCGAAGATGATGCAGCAGCTCGGAGCCATGCCGGCTCCCGGAGCATAGGAGGCCTGGCATGTCGGAGCAGGAGCGCAACAAGGAAGACTCGAAGCGGTTCCTGGAGGGCGTGTTCAACCAGCACGACCTCTCGGTGTTCGACGAGCTGATCGCCGACGACTTCACCGAGCACGAGGTGATCCCCGGGTTCAGTCCCGACAAGGCCGGGTCCCGGCAATGGTTCGAGGCGATGTTCCAGGCCTTCCCGGACTTCCGCGTCGATGTCGATGACATGGTGGCGGACGGCGACCGGGTGGCCATCCGGAGCAGGTTCTCCGGCACGCACCAGGGCGAGTTCATGGGCATTCCCGCCACCGGCAGGCCGATGTCGGTCGGAGCCATGGACATCATCCGGGTGGTGGACAGGAAGGCCACCGACCACTGGGGCGTGTTCGACACGATGGGCCTGCTGATGCAGCTCGGGGTGATCCCGACGCCGGAGGCGCAGCCCGCCGGCTGACCCCTCAGACGACTTCGGCGCCCGCGTCGCGCATCGCCTGCACGGCG
>JALYLZ010000005.1 GCA_030774015.1 Actinomycetota bacterium
TTCCTCACCGCCATCGTTCGGTTGCGGGCACTGCCGCTCCTCGCCTGAGTACCCCTTCTCCATCGGTGCGGTGCCATCCGCTCCTCCGGCGCGCCCCGTTCCGCGCACGCGCTGGTTCGGACCCACCGCTGCACGACACAACGCCGTCGCACGGGTCACCCGGGACGCGTTCACCGTTCGGTGACGGTCTCTTGCCTACTCAGCGGGGCCCCGGTGGTCGGGGAGTCATTCCAAACGGTGGATCGAGGCTAAGAGCAGCGTCCGGGAGGAACTATGTCGTGAAACCAGACACTGCCGGGGGCACGATGTGATGTCTCGGGACATCGTGCGTTCCTTCCTCCCCAGCTCCTGACCCCAGTCCGATGTCTCGACTTCCGGCGTCACGCAGCAGGATGCTTCCCTCGCGTGTCCTTACAGCCGTGAGCGAGGAAGCGACCGTGACCGAGCGGCTCGACCCGACCGCCCAATCCACCGGGGGCGGACTGGCCCAGCTCTACCTGGCCCACGCCCCCGACGCCCGCCGTCTCGCGTACCTCCTCACCGGCGACCTAGCGCTGGCCGAGGACTTCGTCCAGGAAGCGTTCGCGCGCCTGGTGGGCCGGCTGGCTCACCTCCGAGACCGCGCAGCATTCGACGCCTACCTGCGGCGAACGATCGTCAACATCTCGAGGAACTACTTCCGCCGTCGCTCCGTGGAGCGAGCGTACTTGACGCGGGAGGCACGGGCGCCCCGTCCCAGCCAGCACCAGCCCGACGTGGCCACGCGCGCGGCCGTGCGCCAAGCATTGCTTGCACTTCCCGCCAGGCAGCGGGCCGCCATCGTCCTCCGGTTCTACGAGGATCTTCCCGAGCACGAGATCGCGGAGATCCTGCGGTGCCGGCCGGGGACGGTGCGATCGCTCGTCACTCGCGGCGTGCAGGCTCTCCGAGACGACATCCGAGGTGACGAAGATGCGGACTGACACGGCCGGGGACGACATCCGGGAGCTCCTCCGCCTGCTGGCAGATGACGTGCCCCAGGAGAACGTCGTGCCGCCGGGGGCGCTGGGACGAGCCAGGAAGCGGCTCATCAGGAACAGCGTGATCGCAGTGGTGGTCCTCGCCGTGGCCGCGTTCGGCACGTTGAGCGGCGTGCAGGCGCTTCGAGGTGTCGGGCGGACCACGCCCGCCCAGACTCCGACCGATGTCCCAGCCACCAACGGTCGGATCGCGTTCGTCTCCCCGGATGCGGGAGCGTACGTCTACGTGGCCAAGGAGCACGCGTACGAAGCTACGGACTACCTTTACACGGTGGCGCTTGACGGCAGCGACTTCCGGTTGGTGGCGGGCACCCAGGCCGAGCATCCGGACTGGTCGCCGGACGGTTCGACCATCGCCTTCGACAGCGGAAGAGTGTGGTTGGTCCAGGAAGGCATCCCGGCCCCGTGGTGGACGGAAGGCGGACACATCTTCACCGCCAACGCGGACGGCACCGGGCTCACGCAGGTCACCAGCGGGGACGGCGCCGAGTTTGCTCCCGATTGGTCTCCCGACGGCGCCCACCTGGCCCTGGCGGCCCGCGAGGGGCCGGGAATCTCCACCCGGATCTTCGTCCTCGATCTCGCCACCGGGGAGATGCGTCCAATCACCGAGGACCAGGCCGCGTACGTTGACATGGAGCCGGACTACTCGCCCGACGGCACGCAGATCGTGTTCGTGCGGCAGGGGGTTTCCAGCGAGCTGTCGGCCCTGTTCGTAGTGAACCTGGATGGGAGCGGTCTCCGCCAATTGACGCCATGGGAGCTCGACGCCACCGATCCCTCATGGTCCCCGGATGGCACCACGATCTTGTTCCAGAGCGGCGACAATTGCTGCGAGGATCCTCTTGCGGAGATCTACGTGATCGGGACCGACGGAACGGGCCTGACGCTACTCTCCAATGTCCCGGTCCCCATCTCTCCGCCGAGCTTCCCGCCCGTTCCCGCGTCCCTGCGCAAGCCCACGCGGGCGGCGTCGTTCCAGCCTTCATGGTCCCCGGATGGGACACGAATCGTGTTCACCCGGCGAATCGTCGCGACCTCGGCACCTCTCCAGCTGCTCACGATGGCTCCCGACGGGAGCGACGTGACCGTGCTTGGGCCACTGACGCCCAAAGACGACTGGGAAGAGGCAGCTTGGGGAACCCATCCATGAGTCGAGGAGGCGAACGGCCGGCCGGCCCGTCAGAAGCGGGAGACGCCTGATTCGAGCTTGCGCCGAGCCTTCCACACACCAGCGCTAAGAAGGTGTACAAACCTCCTCGGGGCAGAGGATGACCACGGATTCCCGCATCGGTACGACCATCGCCGGGTACCGCGTCGAGCGGCTCTTGGGCCGGGGCGGCATGGGCCGGGTGTACCTGGCGGAGGACTCCCGGCTCGGACGGAAGGTGGCCCTCAAGCTCCTCGACCCCCGAGCTTGCCGAGGACGAGCAGTTCCGGGACCGGTTCACGAGGGAGTCGCGACTCGCCGCCTCGCTCGACCATCCGAACATCGTCCCCATCTACGAGGCCGGAGAGTCAGACGAGGTCCTGTTCATCGCCATGCGCTACGTGGAGGGAACGGACCTGACCAGGCTGATCGAGGATGAAGGGGCCGTCCCACCCGACCGGACCGTCACCATCGTCTCCCAGGTCGCCTCTGCCCTCGACGCCGCCCACCGCAAGGGCCTCGTGCACCGGGACGTCAAGCCCGGGAACATCCTGGTAGGGGAAGGTGACCACTCCTACCTCACCGACTTCGGCCTGATCAAGAGGCGAGAGGTCGCCACTCGGCACACGAAGACCGGCCAGTTCATGGGCTCTGTCGACTACGCCGCTCCCGAGCAGGTCAGAGGGGACGCCGTGGACCAGCGGGCCGACGTGTACTCCCTCGGCTGCGTGCTCTACGAGTGCTTGACCGGTGAACCGCCCTACACGCGGCCCTCCGAGGTCGCCGTGCTCTACGCCCACGTGAACGAGCCGCCGCCTGTGCTGACGGGCAAGCGGCCAGAGCTTCCTCCTGCCATCGACCCCGTGGTCGCGAAGGCCATGGCCAAGCGACCGGAGGAGCGATACGAGAGCGCTGGGGCGCTGGCCCAGGACGCGCGCGAGGCGCTGGTGGGAACGGCCCCGACCGGAACCGCGGCCCCGTCGCTCCACGCGCCGCCGCGGTCGCGGCGTTCGTGGCGGCGGTACCTCCCGATCGGGGCCGTGATCGCGGTGATCGCCGTGGTGGCGGCCACCCTTCCGTTCGTCCTCCGAGGTGGCGGTCACTCCCAGCGCGCCAGGCAGCCGCGGCTCACGGGCATCGAAGCCGACTCCGTCGGGCTGATCGATCTCGGCACGGGCAAGCTGACCGGCGTGATCCCGGTCGGGTCCAGGCCATCCGCCGTCGCCTCCGGGTTCGGATCGGTATGGGTGGCCAACGCATCGGGAGGAACCGTCTCGAGAATCGACCAGAAGACGAAAGCCGTGGTCCAGACCATCCCGGTCGGGGGTAGCCCGGCAGGGGTCGCGGCCGGGTTCGGAGCCGTCTGGGTCACCGACAGCGACGGCCGGAGGGTCCTGCGGATCAACCCCGCCACGAACACGATCGTGAAGACGATCACGGTGGGCAACGGTCCCACCGGCATCGCCGTCGGGGACGGTGCCGTGTGGGTGGCCAATACGGACAACGACACGGTGTCCCGGATCGACCCGGACACCGACGAGGTGGTCCGGGAGATCCAGGTGGGGTCGCGCCCCGTGGGAGTGGGCGTGGGGGAGTCCGTGTGGGTGGCCAACAGCGGCGACGGGACGGTCTCTCGGATCGATCCGGCCACGAACGTGGTGACGGCCGTCGTGCACGTCGGCAACGGCCCGGCCGGGATCGCGGTGGGCGAGGACGGTGTATGGGTCACGAGCAACCTCGACGGGACGGTGTCCCGGATCGACCCCGCCACCGCTATCGTCACGGACACCAGCCCGGTGGGCGACGGGCCCCTCGGCGTTGCGATCGGCGGCGGCGCCGTGTGGGTCACCAACGAGTTCGACGGCACCGTGTCCAGGCTCGATGCGGCCACCGGTCGCACGTCGGCGGTCCGGGTGGGGAACGCTCCGCAGGCGGCAGCAGTGATCGGCGGGTCGCTGTGGGTGACCGCGCGGGGGGCGGGCACCGCGCATCGAGGCGGGACGCTTCAGCTGGTGTCGAGCACCCCGCCGTTTCCGAAAGCGATCGACCCGGCGGTCTCCTACTCCACCTCCTCCTGGGGGGTCGTGATCGTCACCAACGACGGCCTCGTGGCCTTCAAGCGCGTGGGAGGCCCTGACGGGTCGTCGATCGTCCCGGATCTCGCCACCTCGATCCCCGCGCCGACCGACGGGGGAACCACGTACACGTTCCAGCTCCGCCCGGGGATCCACTACTCGAACGGCCAGGTCGTGAAGCCTGTAGACGTCCGCTCCTCCATCGAGCGGGTGTTCCGGTCGCACTCGGCCGCCGTCGGCGTGGGCTACTACCAGGGCATCGTGGGTGGCGCCGCCTGCGCGAATGACCCCGCCACGTGTGACCTCTCGGCCGGGATCGTGACGGACGACGCGGCCGGAACCGTCGCCATCCACCTGACGGCGCCCGACTCGGAGTTCCTGTACAAGCTGGCACTCCCGTTCGCGGACGTCGTGCCCGCAGGAACCCCCGACCCCGACCCCGCCCGATTCGCCCCCGCGACCGGGCCCTACATGATCCAGAGCTACCGGCCGGGGACGAAGGACGACCCGGTCGGGAACCTCGTGCTCGTTCGCAACCCCCAGTTCCACGAGTGGTCGCCGGCGGCTCAACCCGACGGCTACCCGGACCGGATCGTGTGGCGGATCGACGTCGGGGAGCAGGCCGCCGTGACCCAGGTCGAACAGGGCCGCGCGGACTACGACTTCGACGGGCCCCCACCCGACCGGCTGGACGAACTGACGTCGCGGTTCACCGATCAGGTGCACCTGTATCCGAAGCCGGCGACGTTCGGCATCGCGCTGAACACGAACCTGGCCCCCTTCGGCGGCGTCCGGGTGCGGCGGGCGCTGAACTACGCGTTCGACCGTGCCGCGGCCGTCACGGCGCTCCAGCCGGCCCTCCCCACGTGCCAGTTCATCCCCCCCAGCTTCCCCGGCTACCGGCCGTACTGCCCCTACACCCTCAACCCGGGGCCCGGCGGGACGTGGACGGCTCCGGACCTGGCCCGGGCCCAGCGGCTCATCGCCGCCTCGCACACGGTCGGGACCAGGGTGACCGTGTGGGCCACCACGAACGGCCCGCCCAGCGTCGCCCTGGCGAAGCTCCTCGTCTCGGAGATGAACGGCCTCGGGTATCCGACCACGCTTCGGACCATCGCGAACCCCACCAAGTACTTCCAGTTCGTCAGCAATTCCAACAATCGGGTCCAGGCCGCGTTTGCCGCCTGGGGGTCGGACTATCCGGCCCCTTCCAACTTCATGAACTTGATGCGGTGCGCCAGCTTCGTGCCCGGATCGGAAGGGAACCAGAACATCGCCCAGTTGTGCGACCCGGCGCTGGACCGCCAGATCGAGCAGGCGCTGTCGGTCCAGTCGACCGACCCCGCCGCCGCCAGCGGCCTGTGGGCAGCCATCGACCGCCGGGTCTCGCTCGACGCGCCGTGGGTGTTCGTCCTCAACCAGGCCGGCCTGGACTTCGTCTCCGCTCGGGTCGGCAACTACCAGCACAACCCGCAGTGGGGCACGTTCATCGACCAGCTGTGGGTGAAGTAGCCACCTCACTCGGGTAGGGTTCGCGACGTGGCCGTCCAGATCCGCCGGGGACCGGGACCGCGTGCCGGGGCCATGACTCATGCTATCGCCCTGCTAACGGACCAGGGATTCCGGTATGGGCGGAGGACCTCGCGAGTTGGCCTTGAGCCAGGGTCCGAGGTCGTACACAGGCCCTGAGAGCAAGGCCCTGTAAACGCCGGTTGAAAACGACAGCACCCACGGCCTGAAGACGCCGGTCGAAAACGACAGCACCCGACATCCCCGTTCTGCCCGGGCTCGCCCCGAGGCTTCCCAGAAGGGAAGCCGGCAGGAGGGGAGAAGGAGTGCACACCGACATGCAGAAGTGGACCGAGATCCGGCGAAGGGTGCTCGTGGAGGGCGCGTCGAAGCGTTCGGCCTGCCGCGAGTACGGCATCGGCTGGAGAACCCTCGAGAAGATCCTTTGGCATCCGGAGCCACCGGGGTACCGAACGAGCGCTCCTCGCCCCAGGACCAAGCTCGGCCCCTACCTTCCGGTGATCTCCGAGATCCTGGCCTCCGATGCCGAGGCGCCCCCCAAACAGCGCCACACGGCGAAGCGAATCTTCGAGCGCCTCCGGGACGAGTACGGCTACCAAGGCGGCATCACCCAGGTCAAAGAGGCCGTGGCCCGGCACCGACGTCACGCCCAGGAGGTCTTCGTCCCTCTGTCCCATCCACCCGGTGAGGCCCAGTTCGACTTCGGCCAGGCCACCGTCCAGATCGCCGGGGTCCGGCGCAAGGCGGCGTTCGCGGTGATGAGCCTTCCGTACTCGGACGCCTTCCACGTCTCGGCCTACCCCAGGGAGTGCACCGAGACCTTCCAGGCCGCCCACGTGGCCGCGTTCTCGTTCTTCGGGGGCGTGCCCACCCGGACGGCGTACGACAACACGACCATCGCAGTCAGGAAGGTGATCGGACGGGAGCGGGCTCTCACCCGGGAGTTCCTGCGCCTCGAGAGCCACTTCCTGTTCACCCACCACTTCTGCCGGGTCGGCCGGGGCAACGAGAAGGGCCACGTGGAGTCACTCGTCGGGTACGGCAGGCGCAACTTCATGGTGCCCGTCCCCTCCTGCTCCTCGTTCGCCGAGCTGAACGCCCGTCTGGAGGCCTCCTGCCGGGCCGACCTTGTGCGGCGGGTCCGGGGCAAGGCCGTGACCAAGGCCGAGCTGCTCGAGGTCGACCGAGCGGCGATGCTCGGGGTCCCGGCCGCTTCCTTCGAGGCCCGCCGGGTGGTGGCCGCCAGGGCGAACTCGCTATCCCTGGTGCGGTTCGATCGCAACGACTACT
>JALYLZ010000006.1 GCA_030774015.1 Actinomycetota bacterium
ACGACTACGTCCGGTGGTTCGCACCAATCTGGACGGGCGTCCCTGGGCAGGTGAGGCGAGACCACCCGGCCCCGTATCCGGCGGAGGTGCCGCGCCGCCTCATCCGGATGTTCAGCTTCGCCGGCGACACCGTGCTCGATCCCTTCGCCGGAACGGGGACCACCGCCCTCGCCGCGATGGAGACCGGCCGGAACTCCGTCTCGGTCGAGGTCGAGCCCGCGTACGTCGACCTGGCCGAGCGGCGACTTTCCTCGGCAGGGCTGGGAGCCCGGGTGGTGGCTGTTCGGGCCGCCGTGACCAGGTGGTAGAGGTGGACACTCCTGCTTGCGACGAATTGCTGCGCGGTCTGCGCATCTGGGTGGCGGCGCACTATGACCCCGTGGGGTCGGACCGCCGAAGCGACGAGCTGTTCTGGGATGCGGCGATCAGCAACGTGCTGGGAGGCCGGTTCGGGGGCGCCGGCGCCCCACCGCTTGGCGCGGACCAGCGGGAGGTCCTCCTGGCTGCGTTCCGGGAACTCGCCGCGCTCGCCGTGGTGGCGGAGGGTCGCGCCAGCCCCCGGGAGGCGAGCGACGAGGAGGCAACGGCGGCGGGCTGCATCGCCCGAGCCTTCCCGTCGAAAGGAGACTTCCTGGTGTTCACGGAGCAGCTGGTGGACCTCGCCGAGGACGATGAGCACTGGGCCCTCGTCTACTACCCCGGTGGTGAACTGGGTCACGAACATCCCTGGCGGCCTCATGGACATGACCTTCGACCTGGGGGAGGCGAGGAAGGTGGGCGAGATGGACGGCGACTCCCTTCGCAAGCTCCTGGGTCTGCCGTGATGGTCGCTCTCAGGGGCAGCCAGGCTGAATCTCATCTCTTGCCCTGGAGCTTGAGGGAGCCACTTGGAATCTCGGACCGTCTCAGAGGCGGTCGCCCACCGCCCTTGTCGCCTCCGAGCAGGGCGGGGATGGGTGCGGCCTGGAGGGACTCCCGCACGCGGGCGAAAGGTCGCCAGGATCGGGATCCGGTCGTCGGCCGTCGAGCTCAGTCCGCCCGTCGTCGGGCCCGGGCCCCGACGGCCGACCTGATCTCCCCGATGATCCGCCGGCTGGCCTGGCGCTTCACCCCCGGACGTCGGGGATCGGGAGCCCGGCGCTCGCGCTCCCCCGTCGCCGAGCGCCCGTACAACGCGAAGGCGGTGGCGGCCACCTCGCGAGGGTCGAGCCCGAGGGACCGGGCGATGTGCAGCTCCAGCTCCCCCTTGGCGGCGCGCTCGACGAGGGCCCTCGGCACCTTCACTGCGGGAAGCCCCGCCCGCAGGGTCCCTGCCCCCGTCTCGACCGGGGGGATGGGTCCGATGGTCCGCTCCGCGGCCCGGGGCTTCCCCCCGAGGGCCAGCCTGACCGCCTCCAGCGGCACGGCGGTCCCGTCGTCCAGGACCACCGGCCCGGAGCGGGCGGGGAGGAGATCCTGCGGGTGGACGCCGAAGGCCACGGACAGCGCCACCAGGTCGCCGGCGGAGACCTGGCGCCGCCGGGTCTCCAGGGCCCCCACCATGGCCCGGGTCCACCCCAGGAACCCCGCGGCCCGCAGGCGGTCGGCGAGGCGGTCCTGGGTCCATCCCCGGCTCGCCCGGAGCTCCCGGACTCCTTCCGCGATGGCCTCGTTCAGGCTCCACTCGGTCCCCCGGGTGCCGGCTGGGCTCACGACCGGGACGCTATACCATCACCAGTTGATTCCCGCCCATCTGAAACAGTAGAGTTGGAAAGCGCACCGGTGTGATGCCGATCGGCCGATCAAGGGGGGAGGAGGACATGTACGCCTACGAGGGAGCAGGTCGACCTCCTGCCGCCCCGGATGCAGGACCTTCCCTCCGCCCTCCCGGAGGAGGTGGACTACGTCCTGGTGGTCGACCGCCTCCCCGGCTCCGCTCCCCACGGGGACCAGCCGTCGCCCGCCGAGCGGGCATTGAGGCACGTGCTCGCCCAGCCCGCGCTCAAGGCGGCGGTGCGGGCCATCCACGATGAGTTCGAGCGCCTGTTCCTGGTCCGCTTCGAGCGGCAGTGGCCGGACGGGACCCCCCTCCCCGATTCGGGGGAGGGGAGCCCGATCGTCGAGCGCCTCGCCTGGCGGTGCGCCAACGCCCTGTACCCCTTCAGGCGTCTCGCGTCGAGGACGTGTCGGCGTTCACGGAAACCACCAGTTGAAAGGGCTCGCGTTCAAGTTATCCACCAGTCCCGCGTTCACGTAATCCCGCAGTTCTGAGGCGGGAGGTCCACCACCTGGGCTCCTTGTCAACGTAG
>JALYLZ010000007.1 GCA_030774015.1 Actinomycetota bacterium
CCTACGTTGACAAGGAGCCCAGGTGGTGGACCTCCCGCCTCAGAACTGCGGGATTACGTGAACGCGGGACTGGTGGATAACTTGAACGCGAGCCCTTTCAACTGGTGGTTTCCGTGAACGCCGACAGTCCCGGCCCGGCCGCACCATGGCGGTGCGGTACCGGTGCAGCATCGCCCACGCGGTCTGGTAGGAGCCGAACCCCAGCAGCCGGTGCAGGGTCGCCGCCGACACGCCGTTCTTCCCGGCGGTCACGTGCCAGGCGGCGGCGAACCACACCGTGAGCGGCGTGCGCGTGCCGTGGAAGATCGTCCCCGCCGTGACGGACACGCGTCGGCGGCACGCCTCGCACCACCACCGGCCGTCCCCCATCTGCCACGCCCTCGCCCCGCCGCACGTCGGGCAGACGAACCCGTTCGGCCACCGCAGCCAGTCCAGGTAGTCCGCACACGCCGCGTCGTCCGGGAAGAAGGCGAGCAGCTCCGCGTAGGACCTGGGGTAGTCCCTACCGCCCCGCAGCCCCGACGACGGCACCACCACAAGATGTAGAGGCTACCGCACTCAGATGGATACCCCCTTTACCCTATAGGCCAGTCTGACCGCGTCGAATCCAAAGTTGCCATCCTGGGTCACGAGCAGTCCCAAAGAAATCAGGACCTCTTGATGCGGCCGGACCACGTAGCCTTGAAGCGGACGGACCGGAATCAGGCTCCGCACGAAGCCCACCCCATCGGTCGGCACCCCAATACTCAGCACCCGGAGTCCGGGAGTAGCGCCGATGAGGGAGACTCGCTCAAGAACTGCCGGGCTGGTTGTCCCGTTTCTCACACTCACGGAGCCCACCGAGAATGGGTGACCTGGATCTACCCATCCACCCATCTCGATCCTGTGAGCGGGCGGCCATGCCAGTGGACCTGCCTCCGGCGCACGGGAGCAGGCCGCTAGCGCGATCAGTATCGAGAGCGCCCCCAGCCCACGAGTCACAGGTTAGGACCGGCGAACACCCGTTCGGACAGCGTCGGATATTGATTGGGTCCGCACACCCAGTATTTCGAGTAGGCGTGCCCGAAATTCCACCTGGCCTCGACCTTGGTAGAGAATCCGCTCACAGCACCTCCGAGCGTGAACCCGAACGCCGAGAACGCAGCGCCAAACTTGTAGGCCTGATTGTCCCACTTGAGGAGATAGGTGTCGGGATCATAAGGGGTGGCCTTCGGATAGGTGCTCCCACACTGGCCATCGAGCGAGGCAGTGCTACCGCCGTTCTGAGTGCCCCCGATGAAGTGATACGGCTTGACCTTGTAATAGGGGTTCCCCCCGCAGTTGGGGACGTACTTCCAGTGGCGATACGTGAACTGAGACGACCCGGACCGACCGGCAGACCGGGCACCTAGACACGGGCGCCCGTCCCGGTCGGGGAGACCGGAATCTCCACGGTGATCGTGCCGTGGCCCGAATCGGTGAGGTCGACCTCGGTGACGACGGCGCCCCACTCGTCCTTCAGGTGGGCAAGAAGAGCCAGCGTCAGCTCGAACAGTGATTCCCCCGGTTCGGGCGTCCAGCTCACCCCCGACAAGGAGTCCGGTCGCATGCCAGACAGCGAACTGCCGGGGACCGCCCCGCCGTCCATAGGCAGATGAGATTACGAGTGGACCGGGCGCCCGTCTGTCTTGCACCCGACAAATGGGACGCTTTCTCCGCTGTGCACTTGACAGGCCCCCCGTGATGCGCACAGTCTCGGGTTGGACATTCACCGGATTCTTGCCGGTGTACTCGGCCCCGCCAGACGGGTTTGAACCGCAGCCGCCTCACTCGGCCCGGGTTACCAGTGAGCCTCCCCTGACGAAGGGTCGAGTTGATGGGCGCCTCTGTGCGATCCGTTGATGGAACTGGCAACCGGCTTCTGGATGCGCTTCCCATCGAGCAACGGCGTGACCTGGTCTCGCTCATGCGTGAGGCCCCGATCACCCCGCACGAGATGCTGGTCGGGCCCGGCGAGAAGATTCACAGCGTGTACTTCCCCCTGACGGGGGTGATCTCCCTGATGACCCCGCTCCAAAATGGAGTGGCCATCGAGACCGCCACCGTCGGAATGGAAGGGATGGTCGGAATACCGGCTTTCCTGGGTGGAAAGGCGCTCGACAACAGCCAGGCCCTGTCCCAGGTTCCCGGCCGGATGCTCACCATGGACATCGAGACGTTCCGGGCGGAGACGGACGGGGACACCAACGGCAACCTCCTCAGCATCATGATGGCCTACTCGCAGGCGCTCTTCGCCCAGATCGCGCAGGCCGTCGCCTGCAATGCCGCGCACGAGATCGAGCAACGCACGGCCAAGTGGCTCCTCCAGACCCACGACCGGGTGGAGGGGGACACGTTCGCGCTGACCCAGGAGTTCCTGGCCGACATGCTCGGGGTGACCCGTCCTTCCGTGTCCGTTGCGGCTCGCGGGCTGCAACGTGCGGGCCTCATCACGTACCGGCGGGGCGGGATCACGGTCCTGGACCGAGCGGCTCTGGAAGAGGCCTCCTGCGAGTGCTACGAGACGGTCCGCCGGGTCTACGAGCAACTCCTCGGAAATCCCTAGCCTGTCCGGGGGTATGGGCCTCGGGCTCGCCCGTCACTCAGCCGTCGCGAAGGCTCATCTCGGCCCAGACCGTCGTCTCGTCGCCGCTTTCGCTGCCCCAGCACTCTGCCAGATGATCGACGATGGCCAGGCCACGTCCGTGTTGCGCGTACACCTGGTGAGGCCCTGCGGGAAAGCCCCCACCGGGGTCCGTGACCTCGACTCGCAGACGCGAGGGCGAGACGTCCACGGTCATGCGGATCCGATCGCCGCTGTGGAGGCCCGCGTGCTTGACCGAGTTCGTGACCAGCTCGGACACGATCAGACGGACATCGTCCAGCTCGTCGGGTGAGATCGTCTGAGCCAGCCGATCGAGAGAGCTCCTGGCCATGGATGGCGCGGCCAGGGAGTGGCCGAACGTCCTGGTGAACTCCACGGGGCCGCTCCGGGGTCGGGGATATGTTCGCTACCCGACATTACTACCCCGTCCCGGGCCGGCGAACCCTCAGAAGTGTTGCGGGCGGCCGCGAGGCGGTGGGATGATCGCCGCCGTGTTCGGAGGCCAGGCCACCGCCATCAAGCAGTTCACGGGGGCGTCCGTCTCCGAACGCGCGGCGGCCGCCCAGCAGGCAGCCATGGCGCAGATGCCCTCGGTTTCGTCAGCGCCGGGCCCGGCTCCGGTCGGGGATCTCGTCGACACGCTCACCAGGCTGGCCGACCTCCACGACCGTGGGGTGCTCACCGACGAGGAGTTCCAGGCCCAGAAGAAGCGCATCCTGGGGGAATGACGCCCGGGCCGTGCGTGAGCGCGGGAGGTACGGGTGAGCCGCCCGCAGGAGACCCGTCGCAAGGTTCTCGCCTTCGCGCTGAGCTTTCCGGGGGCTTACGAGGACCATCCCTGGGGAGAGGACGTGGCGAAGGCCGCCGGGAAGGTCTTCGCGTTCCTGGGTACCGCAGGCCGCTCTGACCCGGGGATGACCGTGAAGCTCCGCGAGTCGCACGAGCAGGCCATGCTCGTTCCCGGCACGGCGCCGACCGGGTACGGCCTCGGTCGGGCGGGATGGGTCGACGTTCCGTTCCGCGACACCACGCCGCCGCTCGACGTCCTGAAGGATTGGGTGGAGGAGAGCTACCGGCTGGTCGCTCCGAAGCGGCTGGTGGCCGAGCTGGACCGGCGGGCACCCGCGCGGTGACCCTCGCTCCCTTCGACGGGTGACGGCACCATGCCGACGTAGGATCGCGTACTGGATCGCCGAAGGGAGCGAGGGCCATGGCGGAGTGGACGGGGGTGCGCGGCAAGCGCGTCCTCATCACGGGCGCGACGAACGGCATCGGCCTGGCGGCCGCCGAGGCGCTGGCGCGGCTCGGGGCCGACCTCGCCCTGGTGGCCCGCAGCGAGGCGAGGGCGGAGGAAGCGGTCGCGCGGATCCAGGGCGCCGGTGGCGCCGGCACGGCCGTGGACGTGCTGCTGGCCGACCTCGGGTCGCAGACGTCGGTCCGCCACCTCGCCGCCGAGGTGCTGGAACGGTATCCGGCGGTGGACGTGCTGGTGAACAACGCCGGCGCCATGAACGCCTCGAGGCAGGTCACGGAGGACGGCGTCGAGCTCACCTGGGCCGTCAACCACCTCGCTCCGTTCCTGCTGACCACGCTCCTGCTGGACCGGCTGGTCCACAGCGCCCCGGCCGGCATCGTCACCACGAGCTCGGACGCCCACAGGGGCGCGCGCATCCCGTTCGACGACCTCGACGCGGAACGGTCCTACGGGGCCCGGGGCTTCACCCGGTACGGCCAGACCAAGCTGGCGAACATCCTGTTCACCGCGGAGCTGGCCAGACGGCTCGAGGGCACGGGCGTCACGGCGAACTGCTTCCATCCCGGGCTCGTCGCGAGCGGCTTCAACCGCAACAACGGATGGCTGATGCGACTCGGGATGACCATCGTCAAGCCGTTCTCCCGGAGTCCGGAGAAGGGCGCCGAGACCCTGGTGTGGCTGGTGGACTCACCGGACCTGCAAGGGGAAAGCGGCGGGTACTTCGTCGACAAGCGGCGGGCCACCCCCACCCACGCGGCGCAGGACATGGACGCCGCGCGCCGTCTCTGGGAGGTCAGCGAGAAGCAGGTCAGGCAGCGTTCTCCGGCCTGACCGGGGGAGTCATGGGCCGAGGGTCTCGTCGATGCGGCGGCGGAAGGTGCCGGAGGACTCGACGGCGGCCCCGAGCTCCCGGACCCGCTCCACCAGGCGGCGGTCCGATGTGACCACGACCACCGTCTGGGGGGCGAGGTCCTCGGAGACCATCCGCACGATCTCGTGATCCGCCGCGTTGCGCCCGCGGCGTGAGGCGAACGCGACCTGCACGGGCCCGTGCGCTCCCGGCTCCAGGTCAGGGGGCCGGCGGTCGAACATCACGGTCACCTCGTTGCCGGAGGCCGCCGCGTACCGTTCCAGCTCCTCGACCAGGCGCCGGACCGCCCGGTCCGGGTCGTTCCACCACCGGTCGGGGCGCGATCCGATGAGGTTCATCCCATCGACCAGAAATCGAGTGGAACGGCGTCGCCCCGTGGCCGGCATCGGTTCCCGATCGTAGTGGGTACGGTTCATGGTGCATGTCCACGTCCGGGCGCCGTCCCCAAACCGTCGTCGTCGCGGCTGGCGGCCATGGTCCGCCAGCGCTGCCCTCGCTGCTTCGCCGGGCGGGTGTACCGGGGCCTGGTCGACATGAACGAACGCTGCCCGGTGTGCGGGCTCCGGTTCGAGCGCGAGGAAGGCTACTTCACCGGGGCCATGTACGTCAGCTACCTGCTCTCGCTGGTGCTGGTGTTCGCCATCTTCGGCATCCTGTGGCTGGTGCTGCCGAACGGCAGCCTGTTCGCCATCGGGATGCTGTGCCTGGTCAGCGCGGCCATCTACCTGCCGCTGGTCCCGGTGGTGTTCCGGTATTCCCGGGTGCTGTACATGCACATGGACCGCAAGCTCGATCCGGACGTCGACGAGTCGGCCCTGTGACCGCGGAACGACGCCGAAGCCGCGTTCAGGACGTGCGGCCGGTGTCCATCCGCCCGGGCTTGCGCCGGCGGACCTTGTCGCCCCGCAGCACGTCGCCCATCATCCGGGTGTCCTCTCCCGTGTTCTCCGGGGCCATCAGGTAATCCATTCCGAGGTACCAACGCGCGGGCGGCTCTACCGGAGGCGGAACTTCTCGGCCATCTCGATCTGGACGACCTTGCCGTCCTGCACGACCAGCAGCACGGTGCCGAACTGGAGACGCTTGAGGATCTCGGCCACCTTCAGCAGGACCTGCTGCTCCTGCGGAGACAGCGAGGCGAAGCTCTCCGCGCCCGAGGAGTCCGGGGCCGCCTCCGGCGGATTCAACGACGAGTCCTCATGCCGGTCATGCCGGCACCAGCCCGCGCCGGGCCCGCACCCTGCGGTCCCAGGCGGCGAACCCCAGGTCGATGACCAGCCCGATCACCACGATCACCACCATCAGCGCGAGGATGGTCGGCGCGTCGAAGTGCCGCCCCGCCCGGTCCAGGGAGTGCCCCAGGCCCTTGCCCCCCTGCACGATGAGCTCGCTGGCCATGAGGGAACGCCACGCGAACACCCAGCCCTGACGGAGGCCCTCGACGTAGCTCGGCACGGCCGCCGGCACCACCACCTCCCGGTACAGGCGCCATCCCCGGGCACCGAGCGTCCGGCCCGCCCGGACCAGCAGCGGCGAGACCTGGCGGATGCCGCCGGCGGTGGCCATGGCCACGGCCGGGAACGCCCCCACGATCACCACGAACACCACGGCGCGTTCGCTGAACCCGAACCACAGGGCCGCGAGTGGCAGCCAGGCGATGGGGGGGAGGGCCTGGAGCCCCACCACCAGGCTCCCCAGGCTTCGCTGCACGATCCGCGACGACGCCATCCACACCCCGACCAGGGTCCCGAACACGGCGGCCACGGCCATGCCGAACACAAGGCGGATGAGGCTCCGTGAGGCGGCCACGGGAATGCTGCCGTTCGCGATCCGGTCCCACAGGGCGGTCCACACCGTGGCCGGGCTGGGGAGGTTCTTCGCTGCGACGGCCCCGGTCGCGGACAGCAGCCACCACACGCCGACGACGGCGGCCAGGGCCAGGACCCTAGGCCAGATCTGGCCCCTCGCCCATCTCGCCCGTCTCGCGCGCGACAACCTTCCTCACCTCCAGTTCGAGCTGGTCGTGGATGTCGGCCACCACCCGGGACAGCAGGGGGTTCTCCAGGGAACGGGGCCGGGGAGCCCGGATCCGGTACTCCTCCAGGAGCCTGCCCGGGGCCGCCGACATCAGCAGGACCCGGTCGGCCAGCAGGGCGGCTTCCCGGACGTTGTGCGTCACGAACACGAATGTCGTCCCGGTCTCGGCCCACACCCGCTGCACCTCGCCCTGGAGGGCCTCCCGGGCCTGGGCGTCGAGCGGCCCGAACGGCTCGTCCGCCAGCAGCACCTCCGGCCGGCAGGCCAGCGCGCGGGCCAGCGCGGCCCGCTGCCGCATGCCCCCGGAGAGCTCGTGGGGCTGCGCGTCGGCGAACCGGGAGAGGTGCACGGTCGCCAGCCACGCCTGGGCGCGATCGCGTCGGTCTGCCGGCGGCACGCCCAGCATCTTCAGGGCGAACTCCACGTTGGCCCGCACGCTCATCCAGGGAAACAGGGCGGGGTCCTGGAACAGCACGGCGCGGTCCGGCCCCGGGCCGGCGATGGGCCGGCCGTCCATCAGGACCTCACCGCCGTCCGGGCGCTCCAGCCCGGCCAGGATGCTCAGCACAGTCGACTTCCCGCCGCCGGAGGGGCCCAGCAGGCACACGAACTCGCCGGGGGCCACGTCGAAGGAGACGCCGTCCAGCACCGGCACGACGTCCCCCCGCGAGGTGAGGAAGCTCTTGGTGACCTGGCGCACCGAGAGCTTCGGCAGGCCCGGCTCCGGGTCGGGGAGGGCGTGCACCCGGGAGGCCGCGCCGGCTCTCATGGGCCGCAGGATAGTCCGAGCGGCCGGGGCGGGGGAGCCTCGCGGCCGGTCCGGCGCTCCCCCCGGTCCGCCTGCTCAGACCACCGCACGGATGCCGCCGTCCGCCGGCTCCGAGGGTGCCTCGCCGTCGGCAGGGGCGAAGATCTTCGCGTTGCGCAGGTCCACCCATACCCGGTCGCCGGGCTGGTGCTGCCCGAGGTCCTCGTTGGGGACGTGCGCGATGAGAGTCTGCCCGTCGTCCAGCCGCAGGTGCAGCTTGGACATCCATCCCAGGTTGTTGGATCGGTCCAGCGACGCGGCCACGGAGTCCCCGTTGTTGCGGGTCGAGGAGACACGCACGTCGTGGGGACGGATGTAGGCCTGTGCGGGCTCGCCCTCGCCGATGTGGTCGGCGCCCGCGAGGGCCTGGCCGGCGAACCGAAGGTGCCCGTCACGGACGTTCCCCTGGATGACGTTGGCCGCCCCGACGAACCCCGCCACGAACGGCGTGGCCGGCTCGTTGTAGATCTCCTCCGGCGACCCGATCTGCTCCACCTTGCCCAGGTGCATCACCACCACCCGGTTGGCCAGCTCGAGGGCCTCCTCCTGGTCGTGGGTGACCAGGAGGCTGGTCACCCCGAGCTCGCGGTGCAGCCCGTCCAGCCAGTGGCGTAGATCGCGCCGGACCCTGGCGTCGAGGGCACCGAACGGCTCGTCCAGCAGCAGCACCTTGGGGTGCGGCGCCAGGGCCCGGGCCAGGGCCACCCGCTGGCGCTGGCCCCCGGAAAGGTTGTGCGGATACCGTTCCGCGAAGGGACCCAGGTGGACCAGGTCCAGCAGCTCGTCCACGCGCTTGCGGATGTTGGCCTTCGACTCCTTGCGCACCGACAGCCCGAACGCCACGTTCTGGCGCACGGTCATGTGCCGGAACAGGGCGTAGTGCTGGAACACGAACCCGACCCGGCGCTCCTGGACGGCGGAGTCCGTCTGGTCCTCCCCGGCCAGCGTGATCCGGCCGGACGTGGGCCGCTCCAGCCCGGCGATCATCCGCAGCACGGTGCTCTTCCCGGACCCGCTCGGCCCGAGCAGGGCAGTGATCTTCCCCTCGGGAGCCTCGAAGCCGACCCCGTCAACAGCCGTGAACGAGCCGAAGCGCTTGACGAGTCCCTCGACCGCGATCGTCGCTCCCATCTACCCGACCTCCCGGATCTGCCTGCGTTTCACCAGCTCGATGGCAAGCAACAGCACGATCGAGAACAGCGCCAGCGTCAGCGCCACGATGTAGCCCTGTGCGTCCTGGCGCTGGTCGAACGCGCGGAGGATGTACAGCGTCGCGGTCTCGGTCTTCCCCTGGAGGGCCCCGCTCACGATGATCACGGCTCCCACCTCGCCGATGGCCCGCGCCGCCGACAGCGCGATCCCGTAGAGCAGCCCCCACCGGATGTTCGGGAGGGTCACCCGGCGAAACGCCTGCCAGCGGGACGCGCCCAGGGTCCAGGCCGCCTGTTCCTCCTCGGTCCCGAGCTCCTCCAGGACCGGGATCACTTCCCGGATCACGAACGGGATGGAGATGAAGACGGTGACGAGGGCCATGGCCGGAAGCGCGAAGATGACCTGGATCCCGTGCGCCGTGAAGAACGGCTCGAACCAGCCGCCCCGGCCGAACAGCAGCACGGCCGCAAGGCCCACGATGACCGGGGAGATGGCGAGCGGCAGATCCACGACGCCCGACAGGAGCCGCCGCCCCGGGAACCGGTCCCGGGCCAGCACCAGGGCCACGATCACGCCGAACACGGCGGTCACGACCACGGTGATGACCATGATCAGGAAGGTCAGGTACAGCGCGTGCAGGACGTCGGCCTGGGTGAACGTGTGCGCGATCGTCCCGAGACCCGACTTCAGGGCCGAGTACACGATGCCCCCGAGCGGCGCCAGCAGGAGCGCCGTGACGTAGAGCAGCGCGGCCGCCAGCATCAGGGCGCGGACCCGCCGGCCCCGGCGGGCATCGGCGTTGTCCGCACGGACGACGTCGAGCGTTCCCTCGTCGGGAGGCAGCGGTGCACGGTCCAGCGCCTCGGTGCTCATGTCCAGAACACGTCCGCTCGTCTGGCCACCAGCCGTTCCGTGGCCAGCACCAGCACGAACGACAGCGCGAACAGCACCGCCGAGACGGCCGCGGCCTCCGGGTACCGGAACTGGCTGACCAGCTGGAAGATGAACACCGGGGCGGTGAGGGTCCGCCCCGGGATGTTCCCGGACACGATGACGATGGCCCCGAACTCCCCGAGGGCCCGGGCGAAGGCCAGCAGCGCGCCCGCCGCGATGGCGGGTCGGAGCGCCGGGAGCATGACCTTGCGGAAGGTCGTCCACCGGCCGGCGCCGAGGACCCTGGCCGCTTCCTCCTCGGCCGGGTCCAGCTCGAGCAGCACCGGCAGCACCGTCCGCACCACCAAGGGAAGGGTGACGAACAGCAGCGCGAGGAGGATCCCGAGCTGCGCGAAGATGATGTGGATCCCGTGCCGCTCGAGGAAGCCGCCCACGGGGGAGTTGGGACCGTACAGCGCCACCAGCATCACGCCCGCGACGAGCGTGGGGACGGCGAACGGCAGGTCCACCACCGTCGCCAGGAAGCCCCGTCCCGGGAACCGCATCCGCACCAGCACATAGGCCAGCAGGGTGCCGAACACCGCGTTGACCAGGGCGGTGCCGGCGGCCATGGTCACGGTCAGGCGGATGGCCTCCCACGCGCCGAACGACGACATCGCGCTCCGCAGCGCCCCCCATCCTCCGGCGAATCCCTGGTCGACCAGGGCGGCCACCGGCAGCAGGACCATCAGCCCCAGGTAGAGCAGGGCGATGCCGCGCAGGGACCAGCGGCCGAGAGCCGCGCC
>JALYLZ010000008.1 GCA_030774015.1 Actinomycetota bacterium
CGGACAGCTCGCCGAGATCCTTGCGGGGCGACGGGCGAGAGGAGGTGCGATGGAGTAGAACTCCACAGGGGCCCAGTGGTGGATTACGTGAACGCGCCGCTGGTGGATAACGCGAACGTCGACAGACTCCCACCCGCACCTGCGCCCGTACCGGATCGACCCGCCCGACCTCTCCGCGTACGCCTCCCTGAAAGGAGCATCAGCGTGAAGACCCTGCAGTCAAAGTCCCTGGTCCTGCTGCGCCACCACCTGAAGGCCCTTCGCCTGCCCACCATCGGGGCGGAGTGCGAGAAGGTGGCCCGGAGGGCAGCTTCAGACGGCTCGGACCACCTCACCTACCTGTTGCAGGTCACCGAGCTGGAGCTCCTGGAGCGAGAGCGCAAGGCCGCCGAGCGCCGGCTGAAGGCGGCCCGGTTCCCCACCCTCAAGTCCCTGGAGTCCTTCGACTTCACCGCCCGTCCCTCGGTGAACAAGGTGCTCGTGGCAGAGCTCGCTCGATGCGAGTTCATCGACCGAAGGGAGAACGTGCTGTTCGTCGGCAACCCGGGGACCGGGAAGACCCACTTGGCCATCGGCCTGGCCGCCTCCGCCTGCGCCAGGGGGTACCGGGTCCGGTTCTTCCGAGTCACCGAGCTCGTCACGCTGCTCATCGAGGCGAGGGACGAACGCACCCTCCTTGGCCTGAGGGCCCGCCTGGGGAAGCTCGACCTGCTGGTGCTCGACGAGTTGGGCTACGTGCCGGCCTCCAAGGTCGGGGCCGAGCTGCTGTTCGACGTCATCTCAACCGCGTACGAGCGAACCAGCCTGATCTTCACGACCAACCTGCCGTTCGATCACTGGACCGAGGTACTGGGCTCCGAGCGCCTCACCGGGGCCACCCTCGACCGGCTCACCCACCGATGTCAGATCATCGAGACGAAGGGCGGGTCCTACCGGCTGCGCGATGCCAAGGCCCGGATCCGAAAGCCGGGGGCGCCAGGCGAGCCGGGTCCGAAGGAGAGGGCTACGGCAGACCCTCCAGGAGCCATGGAAGGAGGACCCCGAACCCGCTAGCATCTGATCCCAGGTGCTGACCTTTTCGACCGGCCACCGTTAGCCTTTTCAACCGGCCTTTACATCGAGCGGTGGCTTCACAAGACGGGGAGGTTGTCATGACCCCCAAGCGGGTTGCCATCGCCGCTGCGGTCTTCGTGGTGGGCCTGGTGGTGTTCATTCAGGTCAACCAGTCACCGGCGCCGGCCCAGAACAAGTCGAATGGATTAGCGGAGAACGCTCCCAAGACGAGGTGCCAGGCTATTCGGCGCGGCTGGTCCGATGCGCGGGAAGCTGCACAGGCCATCGACGCGGCGCAAGGAACACTCGATCGTGCCCAGTTCGACCAGTTGGCTCCCGCCCTCTACCTTCCGGGCGCCCGATACATCCGGGTCAGCCACGATCTTGAGACCGTTGCCCCCAACTTGTCGAAGGCCGCCAGGGATGTGGGTGAGACGCTCATCAGGGCTTCACGAGGCCGCGATTTCCTCTTCTCCCAGAGCGCTCTCAAGGCCGGCGAGTACGAGGCGACTGGGCTGGCTGAACTACTTCGGCCACTCCGTGACGGCTGCCAGGGTAGGCGATAGAAGGCACCCCCTCCCGGGGAGCTCAGGGCGCACCTGGTGGCCATGGCCGCCTCTTCGCCCCCCGAGGGTCCGGACCTGGCCCGGGGGGTGGCCGCGGCCCCCTTGCGCTGGAGGTATCGGAGCTCGATCTCCAAGAGGGAGCGCCCCTCCGGGGGTGGCCTTACGGCGATCCTGCCGCTTGGGTTCCCGCGCCTCGGCCTGGGCCTTCCCTCATACCGTGGGAGGACGTGATCGTGGAGGCCGTGGTGAAGGTGGGGGACGCCGAGGAGTCCTGACACCACCGGCGGGTTACCATCGGGTCCATGCGAAGGAGACGCGACTTCTGGAGACGCGACTTCTGGAGGCGCGAGGCCAAGTGGGCGCGACGGGAGTCGAACCGCCGGGCCCGCCACGCCACACGCGCCGGCCTCCGCAAGGGCGAGGGCGATGATCTTCCCAGAGCGCCCCGCACCGAGGGCTGGATGACCTGGTGACGTGAAGAACTTCCCGTTCTTCCTGGGAGACCCGAACGGGATGTTCCACGCCCTCGGTCTGCTCGATGGTTTGCCGTCGACGTCGTGGCCACCCATCCCCGGTCGTGGGACAAAGAGCAGACCACCTTCGATCCCCGCCACTACCTGGCACTTCTGGAGCGAAAGCCCGGTGCCCTCGACGTGGCCCGGCCCCTTCAGGACTGGGAGCTGCCGGGGTGCTTCGGTCTTCTCCGCCGGCGGCTGGAGTCGGATCTCGGCTCGGTGGGGACCCGGGAGTTCATCAAGGTGCTCCGGTTTCTCGAGCACGCGTCGGTAGGCGAGCTCGCCGGGGCCGTAGAGGCCGCGCTCTCGATCGGGGCAACCAGCTCGGACGCCGTCTCGCTGATCCTTCACCACCGCCAGGAACGGCCCGTCTCGCTGTTCTCCCTGGACTCTGTCGGCGTTCACGGAAACCACCAGTTGAAAGGGCTCGCGTTCAAGTTATCCACCAGTCCCGCGTTCACGTAATCCCGCAGTTCTGAGGCGGGAGGTCCACCACCTGGGCTCCTTGTCAACGTAGG
>JALYLZ010000009.1 GCA_030774015.1 Actinomycetota bacterium
CCCAACCCCCGCTGCGCACGGCCCCCCGTCCTTTGCGGCCCTTCGGCCTTCCACCGACACAGACACTGCGGTGGTGCTACTGGCCCGGGATCGGGTCGGCTATGCGAATTTGTGCCGGCTGATCACCGACGCTCACATGACCGGGGAACGCGGAGATCCGGCGGTGGCTCCGGCGCAGATCCTGGCTCACTCCGGCGGCTTGATCTGCCTGCTGGGGCCCTCTTCGCACGTCGGTCGGTTGGCCGTCGGGGGGCGGCATCATGCGGCGGTGGCGGCGCTCGAGCCGTTTCGCGAGGCGTTCGGGGATCGGCTGTACGTGGCGGTCGAGCACCGGGTGGAGGCTTCGTCGACGGCGGAGATCCGGCGGCTGCTCCGGCTCGCGGACGAGGCGGGGGTCGGCGCGGTCGCCACCAATGCGGTCCGGTACCTCCAGCGCGAGGACGCCTACCTGGCTGACGCCCTGGAGTGCATGCGCGAGATCGTCCCGGTGGCCGACCATCACGTCACCCGGACCAATTCGGAGGGGTGGCTGAAGCCAGCGGCGGCGATGCGGCGGCTGTTCGCGGAGCGGCCGGAGCTGTGCGACGCCACGCTCGCCATCGCCGAGTCCTGTGAGTTCGACCTCGGCCTGAAGACGGTCCACTTCCCCGACTTCCCCACGCCGGCAGGACGCAGCGCGTCGTCGGTGCTGGCGGAGCGGTGCTGGCGCGGGCTCGGGCGCCGAGGCCTGGAGGCGACCCGGGAGGTCCGGGACCGCCTGGACCTCGAGCTGGCCATGGTCCACCGGCTCGGCTACTCGGCGTTCTTCCTGACGGTGGCCGACATCGTGGCGGACATCCACGCCATGGGCATCCGGTGCGCCTGCCGGGGCTCGGCGGCGAGCTCGCTGGTGTGCTACCTGACCGGCATCTCCGAGGTCGATCCGATCCGCCACGGGCTGGTGTTCGAGCGCTTCCTGAACCCGCTCCGCGACGAGCTCCCCGACATCGACATCGACGTGGAGTCGGCCCGCCGCGAGGACGTCTACGACATGGTCCTGTCCCGCCACGGCGAGGACCGGTGCGCCTGCGTGTGCATGGTCGAGACGTACCGGGCCCGCGCCGCCATCCGGGAGGTGGGCAAGGCCCTGGGGTTGCCGGAGACCGAGATCGACACGGTGGCGAAGGCGTTCCCTCATATCGGCGCGCACCACATCCGGGAGGCCATCTCCTCGCTGCCCGAGCTGCGCGACTCGAACCTGGGGGCCGGGCAGCTGGAGACGCTGTTCCGGGTGGCCGAGCGGCTGAACGGGTTCCCCCGGCACCTCGCGCTGCATCCCTCCGCCATCGCGCTGGCCGGCCACGACCTGGTGGAGCGGGTCCCGCTGGAGCGGTCGTTCCAGGGCTACCGGATGCTCCAGGCGGACAAGGACGACGTGGAGCTGCTGGGGTACCTGAAGCTCGACGTGCTGGGGGTCCGGATGCTCTCGGCCATGCGCCACGCCGTCACCGAGATCGCCCGGACTACAGGGGTGAAGGTCGACCTCGACGACATCCCACGGGACGACCCGCCGACGTTCGAGCTGATCCGGTCCTCGGACACCCTGGGGTGCTTCCAGATCGAGTCGCCGGGCCAGCGGGAGCTGCTCCAGAAGCTCCAGCCCACAGTGTGGGAGGACCTCATCGTGGACATCTCGCTGTTCCGTCCGGGACCGGTGAAATCGGACATGGTCTCGCCGTTCCTCCGGCGCCGCCACGGGCTGGAGCCGTCGGAGTTCGTCCACCCCTCGCTCCGGCCCGTGCTGGGCGAGACGCACGGCGTGATCGTGTACCACGAGCAGGTCATACGGACGCTTGCCGCCCTGGCTGGCTACGACCTGGCGGAGGCCGACCGCATCCGCCGTCACCTCGACGCCGACCCGTTCGAGGTGGAGAAGATCCGCGAGGACTTCAGGGCCCGGGTCCGCGCCCGGCTGGGCGGCGCCGAGGCCGAGCGCATCTGGAAGGAGCTCTTCTCGTTCGCCTCGTTCGGGTTCTGCAAGGCCCACGCCGCCGCGTTCGCCGTCCCCACCTACCAGTCCGCCTACCTGAAGGCCCACTGGCCGGCCCACTTCCTGGCCGGCGTGCTCACCCACGAGCCCGGCATGTACCCGCGGCGGATGATCCTGGAGGACGCCCGCCTCCACGGCATCCCCATCCTTCCGCTCGACGTGAACCGCTCCGAGGAGGACTACGTGGTCGAGGAGGTCTCTTCCGCTTCGCGGGAACTCGCTCCGGCTGCGCTCGGT
>JALYLZ010000010.1 GCA_030774015.1 Actinomycetota bacterium
CAGCCACCTCGGGCTCGACCCCGACACCAGGGCGCTGCCGGCTGGACAGGCCCTGGTGCTGTCCAGCGACTTCTACGCCGTCTACCAGGCACTGAGCACCGTTGAGCGGGTCGACAACCTGTGGTGCTGGGCGCACATCCGGCGTTACTTCATCCGGGCCGGCGATGCCTGCCCCGACCTGGCCGGCTGGGCCGGGGCGTGGGTGGCACGGATCGGCGCGCTGTACCTAGCCCGAGCGGCCATGAAGGTGGCCGCACCCGACAGCGGCGCCTACCGTGACGCCGCCGCCCAGTTCGCTGCTGCGCTGGACGGCATCGACGCCGACCGGCGCTCGCAGGCCACGTTACCCGCGCTGCACCCGCGGGCCACCGAGGTGCTCGCCACCCTGGACCGGGAGTGGGAAGGCCTGGCCCGCCACCAGCAGTTCCCCGAGCTGCCACTGGACAACAACACCGCCGAACGAGCCCTACGCACCCCGGTCGTCGGGCGCAAGAACTTCTACGGCAGCGGATCGGTGGTCTCCGCCGAAGGTGCCAGCGCGACCTGGACCATCACCGCCACCGCCACCCAGGCCAGGTGCAACGTGCTGACCTACCTCACCGCCTACCTCGATAGCTGCGCGCAGGCCGGAGGCAAGGCCCCCGAAGGCGGCGAGCTGGCCCGGTTCGCCCCGTGGGCGGCCACCGAGGCCGACCTGGGCAGCTGGCGAACCGGACCGGCCCCATGACCTGCCACCCCCACCAAGCCGTGCCCACCACAGCCGTGCCCACCACAGCCGTGCGCTACTGCGGGCGGGAGTTCACCGGCGCCGAGCTGGCGAGCATCCACGCCCTGACCGCCGCCCTGCCCAACCGGGCCCAGATCGCCGAGGCGGTCTGCGCCGAGCTGGGCTGGCGCCGCCCCGACGGGCAACTCAAGACGATGAGCGCCCGGGTAGCGCTCAACCGGATGGCCGCCGATGAGCTCATCACGCTCCCCGCGGCCCGTAACTCCAACGGCAACGGGCGGCTGCCCCGCTACCGCAACGCCGAACAGGGCGAGCTGTTCGGTCCCGAACCGGTCACCGCCGCCCTACCCGCCCTCGGGCCACTGCGCCTACGCCTGGTCACCACCCGGGCCGACTCGGCCAGCTACCGCGACCTGATCGCCACCCACCACTACCTCGGCTACACCCCCATGGCCGGAGCGCAACTGCGCTACCTCATCGACACCGAACAGCACGGGATCGTCGCCGCCGCCGGCTTCGCCGCCTCAGCCTGGAAATGCGCCGCCCGCGACACCCACCTCGGCTGGGACCCAGCCACCCGCCAAGCCAAACTGCACCTGATCGTAGGCAACGCCCGCTTCCTCATCGCACCGCACCTGCGGGTACCCCACCTGGCCTCAGCAGTCCTGGGCCGAATCACCCGCCGGCTACCCACCGACTGGCGCGCCGCTTATGGCTACGCCCCAGTGCTCATCGAAACCTTCGTGGAGACCCCCCGCTTCACCGGGACCAGCTACCGGGCAGCGAACTGGATCCACGTCGGACACACCCAAGGACGCGGCAAACTCGACCGCCACCACACCCAGGCACTACCAGTCAAAGACGTCTACCTCTACCCACTGCACCGCTCCTACCAGGCCATCCTCACCACACCAGCCTGACGACCAAAACCCCTGCCACACAAGGTGAACCCGTCGCTACTGCACGGGAACACCGAATACTTACCGGCGGACTCCTGCCCAGACGCTGTCGCGTTGGCGGGGGTCGGCGCCGGCTTGGGCGGCGAGTTCCTCGGCCCAACCGGGCGCGGCGCCGCTGTCTTGTTTGAGGATCCGGATGGGGGTGGGGTCTTGGGGTCGGGAGGCCCAGGCAAGGACATCGTTCATCGGACGGTCCGTGAGGGCTGCAGCGTGCAGGTAGCCGCGCAAGACGGCGGCGGCCATCTGGGTCCAGAACTCCCCGTCGCTGGTGGTCCCCTTGGTGAGCTGCGCTCCGGCGGCCAGAGCACGCGCGCGGTTGATCGCGACGAGGGGGTCGGCGCAGCCGCGGGTCGGCGACCAGCGCAGCCGCGGGACATCTGCGGCGAGCTGTTGCGGGTCGAAGGCCAGGACCGGGCCATGCTCGGC
>JALYLZ010000011.1 GCA_030774015.1 Actinomycetota bacterium
TCCCAAGGACAGAGCTACGGCAGAGCATTCAGGAGCCATGGAAGGAGGACCCCGAACCCGTTAGCATCCGACCCAGGTGCTGTCGTTTTCGACCGGCTCCCGCTGTCGTTTTCGACCGGCCTTCACACCGCGGATACGGGATGCCTGCCTGGCTCTATCCGTCGGGAGGAGGCGTGCGCGCCATGGTTCATGCGGAGAAAGCGTTCTTCCGGGAGCCAAGCAGGCCGCAGAAACTGTTCATCGATGCCTGGAGGTTCGTGGTGCGACGGTACCTCCACAACCAAGCAGTGGTGGGGATTGTTCCGCTGCACGAGGCCTATGTCGACGTTCGCGTTATCCACCAGCGGCGCGTTCACGTAATCCACCACTGGGCCCCTGTGGAGTTCTACTCCATCGCACCTCCTCTCGCCCGTCGCCCCGCAAGGATCTCGGCGAGCTGTCCGACGAGATGATCGGCCGAGGGCCGGCTGAGCTCCGAGGCGACATCGACCGTGCGCGCCCCCCGCCGAAGCCTGACGATCCACACCCGTCCGACCGGGCGGGCGCCGTCCGGCACGGGCTCGTGATCGAGCTCCACGGCGAGCCGGGCGCGGACGCCAATGGCCAGAGCCCGGCACCGGGGCGAGCAGTACAGGGGCGGGCGGCCCCGGCCGCCACGGCGAAGGGGCTCCTCGCAGCCAGGAGCCCGGCACAGCTCCGGTCCCACCGTGGCGTTCATCGCTTCGCCTCCGCGCGCTTCGCCCCCGGCCGGGTGGTCGGCCGGAAGGACCGGCCCTGCATGTGGACGTGGTGGGCGGCGTTGACCAGCCGGTCGAGGATGGACTCCGCCACCACGGGGTTCGGGAACAGCTCGTACCAGTCGGAAGCCTGGCGGTTCGCGGTGACGATGGTGCTCCTCGAGCCCCGCTCGGAGACGAGCTCGTAGAGGTCGTCGGACTGCTGGGGGGTGAACGCCCGCATGGCGAAGTCGTCGGCGATGAGGACGGCCGGGCGGGCCCACCGCCGCAGGCGCGTCTCCCAGGTCCGGTCGGCGTGGCCCCCTGCGAGGTCGGCCAGCAGGCGGCTCGTCTTCGTGAACGCCACCGTGTAGCCGCGGCGGCAGGCCTGGTGGCCGAGGGCCTGGGCGATCATCGTCTTGCCCACCCCCACCGGCCCGTGCAGGATCACCGACTCCCCGGCCTCAACGAACCGGAGTGTCGCGAGGTCCCGGATCTGGGCGACCGGGACCTTGGGGTTGAAGGAGAAGTCGAACTCCTCGATGGTCGAGATCCGCTCGAACCGTGCCGCCCGGACCCGCCGCTCGATCCCCGCGGCGTCGCGGCGGGCCACCTCGTCCTCGCACAGCACCTGCAGGAACTCCACGTGGCCGAGCTCGCCTGAGTTGGCCTGCGCGAGACGCGCCTCCAAGGTCTCGAGCATCCCGGACAGCCCGAGCGAGCGCAGCGCCTGCTCCAGCTGGTGGGCCCTCATCCCGCCACCTCCTGGGGCTCGAGGTGTGAGAACAGGGCGCCAGGGCCGTGGAGGTGGGCCGGGGCATCCGGGGAGGCGGGGACCGGCGTGCCCTCCAGCTCCGTGCCGGCCCGGAGGATGCCTCGCACCGTGCGGTACGCCGGGTCGCCGACCTCGATGGCCCGGCGGCACGCTTGATCGAGCCTGTCCCCGTGGCGCTCGGCCAGGGAGATCACGCCCTGGGCCTGGCGCAGCCGGTACAGCGCGCCGTCTGCCAGCAGGCCCTCCACCAGTGCTTTCACCGACGGACCGAGCTCGGCGGCCCGGTGCAGGCACCACTGGGGGGTCCGCATGAAGAACGCCACCTTCTCCGGGGGGAAGTCCCCGTAGTCCGTCCGTTTCCCCCGCTCGGCACGGGCCCAGGTCTTCACGACCTGGTGATCGAGGTACACCTCCACAGTGCGCTCGCCGAGGCGGGCGTCGACCTGTTGCCCGATGAGGCGCCACGGCACCGAGTACAGGGCGGGGCCCACCTTGACGTGGCAGTCCGGTCCGACCTTGGGGGTGCTCCACGACGCGAGCTCGAAGGGGGCGGCCGGGAGCTCGAGGAGCGCCGGGGCCTCCACCGCGGTGAACACCGCGAGCGGCGACGCGCCGTCGAGGGACCGGTGCGAGCGGACGCCGGCGACCTCGGTCGCCCACCGCAGGGCCTCGGAGCGCATGTCGGCCTCGCTCCCGAACGTCCTGCCCCGCCACATGGAGTCGCGGACGTAGGGCATCTGGCGCTCCACGCGAGGCTTGTCCTTCGGTCTTCCCGCCCGGGCGGGGTCGATGAGGCACCCGTAGTGCGCGGCGAGGTCGCCGTAGGACCGGTTGAGCTTGGGGTCGTACAGGTCGGGGCGATCGACTCCGGTCTTGAGGTTGTCCGGGACCAGGCGACGGGGCACGCCCCCGAAGAAGGAGAACGCGGCCACGTGGGCGGCCGTCCAGGCCCGCTGGTCCATCGTGAGGACCGGGCGGACGAACATGTGCCGGGAGCACGCGAGCACCATGACGAAGGCCCACACCCGGCGCAGGCGCTCCGCCACCGGGTCGAACCACGTGCCGAGGTACCCGTAGTCGATCTGAGCCTCCTCCCCCGGGGGGACCGGGGGGCGGGGAGGCGTGGCGAGCGAGCGGGCCCTGGCCTCCGGGAACTCCCGCCACAGGTACCGCCGGAAGCTCGTGAGGCCGACGCCGAGGCCGTGCTCGTCGCGCAGGCGCTGGTGCACGGTGGTGGCGGTGTTGGTCGCGAGCATCTCCTCGATGTCCGCGCGATGGACGTCGATGGTGTCGTGGGTGAGGCTCCGGGTGCGGGGGTCCACCAGCTCGGGGAACCACTCGTGGACGAGCACGGCCCACCGGTCCCGGGGAAGGGGCGGTCCCCCGGGGGCGAGCCCGGCCTGCTCCGCTTTGGTGACGTACTTGCGGACGGTGCCCCGGTCGACCCCGAGGCTCGCGGCCACCACGGCCTTGCGCCGCCCGGCGTGCCAGTGCATGAGGATCTCGACGATGTCTCCCACGTCGAACGCTCTCCTTGTCATCAGCTCCTCGCTCGTCTCGACGACGAACGATGCCTACGTTGACAAGGAGCCCAGGTGGTGGACCTCCCGCCTCAGAACTGCGGGATTACGTGAACGCGGGACTGGTGGATAACTTGAACGCGAGCCCTTTCAACTGGTGGTTTCCGTGAACGCCGACAG
>JALYLZ010000012.1 GCA_030774015.1 Actinomycetota bacterium
GCCAACCCCCCTCCCGGGGGCCGCACCACCCCTCCAGAGCGATCGGTGGGCCGTTTTCGCGCTACCGCAACTGCCGGATGGTCTCGCAGTTCGAGAACGATTCCCCCGGGTCGCCGTTGCACTGGTCGATCCCCGCCCCGCCGTCGAAGGAGTCCAGGCCTTCGTCGCCCTCCAGGTAGTCGTTGCCGGTCCCGCCTTTCAGCACGTCGTTGCCCTTGGCACCGAGGATGATGTCGTTCCCGGGCCCGCCGTCGACGACGTTGTTGCCCGGGCCGCCGTAGATGGAGTCGTCGCCGCCCCGGCCGAACACGGTGGTGGGGAACTTCTCGAAGCACAGCAGGTCGGGGCCGTTGGTGCCGGTGATCACGAACTTCCCGTTCTTCTTGTGCGGCTCCACCGAGCAGTCCGCCCGCCAGTCGGGCTCGGACTGGCCCACGAACTGCTTCGCGTGCAGCAGCACCTTCTGGGCCTTGCCGTTGGCGTCCATCACCATCAGCGAGGACCCCTTCACGGGCACCGCGCCGCCGTCGACCTGGAACGCGATCTTCGTCCCGTCGTTGGACCACGCCGGGTTCGTGAACTCCGTCGAGCCCGTGTGGTGGGTCAGCCCCATCGGCTCCGACCCGTCGTCGTTCATGATCCATATGTCGCCGTCGCGGACGAAGGCGATCTTCTTCCCGTCGGCCCGCCAGTTCGGGTGCGTTCCGTCGTCGGTGAGCTGACCCAGGACCTCTCCGTCGCCCGAGTCCATCAGCCAGATCCCGTGGCTCGGGCCGGTCGTGGTCCCCTCCGGGACGGTCCGGTTGCTGACGAAGGCGATGACGTGGGTGCGGGGCGACCAGGCCGGCTGGATGTCGTCGGAGACGGTGCCGGGGGTGAGGTCCTGGGGCAGCCGGCCGGTCCAGGTGACCTTCCAGATGTCCGCGGCGGCATCCTGCCCGCTCACCACCAGCGCGCTCGAGTAGGCCACGTGGCCGCCGGTGAAGTCCCAGGACGGGCTCTGGTCGTCGGTGGTGGGGGACTTGGTCAGGTTGGCCAGGGAGTTGGAGGGGAGGTCCGGGAACGGGCTGACGATCCAGATGTCGCCGGGGCCGCGCCCGGTGGACGTGTGGGTCGCGCTCACGAACGCCAGGTGCGCGCCGTGCTCGGGCGAGAAGGTCGGCGAGAAGTTGTCGTTGCGCATGATCGGCCCCGTGCTCCTGGTGCCGGTGACGTCCTCCAGGCCGTTGTCTCCCTCCCGGTACACCTGGATGGAGCCGTTCTTGGCGAGGGCGGAGAACGCCACCCAGCCGTTCCTGCCGACGAACGCGGCCCGGGCCGGCGAGGCGCTCAGGTTCAGCACCAGGGACGCGGCCAGCAGGACCAGGGTGACGAGGGAAACGCGACGACGCATGCGGTTGGACCTCCCGGTCGTGGGGCGCCGAACCGGGTCCGGCACGGAGGGGGTAAAGACTCGCTGTCGAACCCGAGTCCGGGATCGTGGCGGACGCTGTAGCGCGGGCGTCCTCGTCTGGAAACCCCGTACCGCGGCCGTCCTCGCCAAGGGAGTCCGGCGGTCGTACCATCCCGCTGCCATGGCCGGCGTCGAACGAGGCTCCCTGCTCCTCGCGGACATCAGCGGGTACACCGCGTACCTCTCCGGTGTCGAGCTGGAGCACGCCCACGACATCCTGGCCGACCTGCTGGGAACGGTGATCGGCGAGCTCCGGGGCCTGTTCGAGCTGGCCAAGCTGGAGGGCGACGCCGTGTTCTGCCACGCGCCGGAGACCGGCGCGGACGTCCCCCGAGGAGGCCGGCGGGAGCGGCGGAGACGGCTCCAGCCTGCTGAACGCGGTGGAGGCCTGCTACTTCGCGTTCCAGCGGCGCCAGCGGAACATCGCGAACCTCACCACCTGCGCCTGCAACGCGTGCATCCGGATCCCCGACCTCACCCTGAAGTTCGTGGTCCACCACGGCCAGTACATCTCGCACGAGGTGGCCGGGAGCCGGGAGCTGATCGGCTCCGAGGTGGTGACCGCACACCGCCTGCTGAAGAACCACGTCACGGAGCAGACCGGCCTCCGAGGCTACGCGTTGTTCACCCGGGCCTGCCTGGAATGGTTCGGCGTCGACGCGGACGTCGTCGGCATGAAGTCCCACACGGAGATGTACGAGGACGTGGGGGAGGTGGATGGCTCGAGGCGGCCTGGCGCGAGGAGCAGGAGCGCGCCGTGGTGTTCCTGGCGCCGGAGGACGCGGCGATCGAGGTGGCCGGCGACGTCCCCGCACCGCCGGCGCTGGTGTGGGAGCTGGTCACGTCGCCGACACGGCGCCCCCAGTGGCAGTTCGGCGTCGTCCAGGTGAACGAGGACGTGTCGGGGGGCCGCCGCGGGGTCGGGACCACCAACCACTGCTTCCACGGAGACAACATGGAGGCCTTCGAGGAGATCGTGGACTGGAAGCCCTTCCGGTACTACACGATCGTGGGGCGTTCGCCGTTCGGCGAGATGGACATGACCGTGGAGTTCACACCGCAGGACGACAGCTCGACCCGGGTGTCGTTGCGGATGCGGCCCCGGGGAACGCCCGAGCAGATCGCCACGGCCGCCCAGATGTTCGGCCCCATGGAACAGGTCATGCGGATCAGCCTGGACCGAGCGGTCGCGCTGGCGGGCGGGAGTGAGGGCGGCGGCGCTCCCGCGGGGGAGTGAGCGTGGCGGCGTTCAGGCCAGCGTGAGCTGGTTGCCGTAGGGGCCCTTCCCGGTCAGGCAGTACGCGCCGCAGCGCGCCGCCAGCTCCAGGGCCCGGTCGATGGGGAGGCCGGTGCCGAGGCCGAAGGTGAGGCCCGCGGCGAAGCTGTCGCCGCAGCCGTAGGCGTCCACGATGGGACCGGGAAGCGGGGCGGCGTCCCAGTGGCCGGTGCTTCCGTCGGAGCCCTCGTAGTCGCCGCCGTCGCTGCCCGCCGTGCGGACCACGTACGCCGGCGCAGGGTCGATTGGGCGGTAGACCTCGGACTCGTCCCGGCCGCTGCCGACCACCGCGTCCAGCCGCACACCCGCCTCGTCCAGCAGGGACATGACCCGGGAGGTGGCCACCAGGACCTTCGCCAGGCGCGCCCTGCGCAGGGCCTCGACGTCGCCGGCCGTGAAGTACACGGCGTCGGTCTCGCGCATCCCGTCCCACGGCAGCGGGTCCGCGCCGGCCGGGCCGAGGCGGGTCCCCATCACCGTGATGGTCCGCTCGCCGTTTCGGTCCAGGAACGTGAACGCGCGGCGCTGGGCGTCGGGGCGGAACACCGCCTGGACCCGGACGGCGTGGCGGTCCCGAAGCTCCCATTCGGACCGGTGGCCGAGGTCGTCGTCCCCCAGCGCCGTGTAGAAGGTGCACGCACCGGCGAGCTTCACCAGCTGCACCGCGGCCACCGCGCCGCCGCCGGCGGGTTCCTCCCACCACTCGTCCGCGCGGACGATCTGGCCGGGAAGGGGCACGGCCTCGACCCGGGCGAAGTGCAGCCACTCCACGTGCCCCACCACCGCGACCCGGACCACGTGGCGTAGTTTGACGGACATCATGGGCGTGGGCACGAGTGGAGAGCCCCTCACCTGCCGAACCTGCGCGGTCCAGCACGCCGCCGGCGAGGGGCCGCCCGATCGGTGCGCGATCTGCGAGGACGAGCGCCAGTACGTGGGGTGGTCCGGGCAGCGGTGGGCCACGCTGGCGCAGTTCCGCGAGGAGGGGTTCCGGACCGAGATCCGAGACGTCGAGGAGGGACTGGTCGGGATCGGCGTCGAGCCGCGTCTGGGGATCGGACAGCGGGCCCTGCTGGTGCGGACGCCGGACGGGAACGTGCTGTGGGACTGCATCGGGCTCATCGACGACGCGGCGGTGGAGCGCGTTCGGGACCTGGGCGGCATCGCGGGGATCGCCATGTCGCACCCGCACTTCTACGGCTGCGTCGTGGAGTGGAGCCGCGCGTTCGGCGGCGCGCCCATCCACGTCCCGCGGGCCGACCGGGAGTGGCTGATGCGGCCGGACGATGCCGCGGTGCCGTGGGAAGGCTCGGTCGAGATCGTGCCGGGGGTCACCGCCGTGCAGTGCGGCGGGCATTTCGAGGGAAGCGCCGTGCTCCACTGGCCGGGCGGCGCGGAGGGTCGCGGCGCACTGCTCACCGGCGACTCCATCACCGTGGCCCAGGACCGCCGCTTCGTGAGCTTCATGCGGAGCTATCCGAACCTCATCCCGCTGCCGCGCGGGGAGATCGAGCGGGTGGTGGCGGCGGTGCGGCCCCTCGCGTTCGACCGGATCTACGGCGGGTGGTGGGACAGCGTGGTGGCCTCCGGCGGGAAGGATGCCGTCCTGCGCTCCGTGGACCGGTACCTGCGGTGGATCGAGCCCTGAGGGCGCAGAAAACGGGGCCGGAAAGCGGAAACCGCCGGGGCCCGAGGGCTCCAGCGGTCTCCAAGCCCAACCCTATGGGTGACCGCCCGAGCCGTCAAGCCCGCCGGCCGAACTTGTCGCACTTTCTGTCGCGGGCGGCTGACGTGGGCAGACAGATGCGGAGCGGGGCCGCATGCCTGCTAGCGCCGGAGCAGCTCGGTGTCGGCCAGTCCGGTTCCGGTGTTGATCAGCACGACACGGTCGGCCTGGCGTAGCTGCCCGCTCTGGCGGAGGCGTTTCGCCGCCGCGAGGGTGGCCGCGCCCTCGGGGCAGGCCAGCACGCCGGCGTGCGCGGCCAGGTCGTCCACGGCCGCCCTGATCTCGTCGTCGCTCGCGGCGACGCAGGTGCCGCCGGTTTCCCGGACCGCCCTGAGGACCAGGAAGTCGCCGAGCGCTTTCGGGACGCGCAGGCCCTGGGCGATGGTGTGCGGGTCGGGCCAGTGCTCCGATTCCTCGGCGCCGTCGTGGAACGCCTTCACCATCGGGGCGCAACCCTCGGCCTGCACCACGATCAGCCGCGGCAGGTCGCCCTGGACCCAGCCCAGGGCGGCGAGCTGGTTCAGGGCGCGCCAGATGCCGATGATGCCGACCCCGCCGCCGGCCGGGTAGACGATCGCGTCGGGGAGCCGCCAGTCGAGCTGCTCGGCGATCTCCAGACCGAGGGTCTTCTTGCCCTCGATGCGGTAGGGCTCGCGGAGGGTCCCGGCGTCGAACCAGCCCCGGCCGCGGACGCCCTCGGCGATCACGGCCGCCGCGTCGCCGATGAAGCCGTCGACCAGGGTGACCTCGGCTCCGTAACGCCGGCACTGCCCCCGGACCGTCTCGGGGGCGTCGCGCGGCATGGCCACATGCACGGCGACGCCGGCGGCCGCTCCGTACGCCGCCCACGCGGCGCCCGCGTTCCCGGCCGTTGGAAGGGCCACCTCGCGGACCCCGCGCTCCACGGCCGCGGTCATGCCCGCGGCGGCGCCCCGGGCCTTGAACGTACCGGTGGGGTTCAGCCCGTCGTCCTTCAGCCACAGGTCGTCGAGGCCGGCGCTCGTGCCGAGCCGGCCCAGGGGGAACAGGGGCGTGAAGCCCTCGCCCAGGGTCACGGCTCGCACCGGCTCCTCGACGGGAAGCAATTCCCGGTACCGCCACATCGAGGCGGTCCGCCCGGGAAGGTCCTCCCGCCGCACGACGCCGCGGACGGCGTCGAGGTCGTACTCGACCAGCAACGGCCCGCCGCATTCGCACAGGTTGCGGACCTCGAGGTGGCCGTACCGGCGGCCGCACCGCGAGCACTCCAGGTGGGTGACGAACGATGCCACGCTCGAGGCCGATCAGCCCGGGCCCGGCGGGTCGAACCGCGACGGCCCGAACGGCTCCGAGGGAAAGGGCGGCTCCCGGCCCAGGACCAGCGCGGCCACCAGCGGCGCGGTGCCCCCGGCCAGGATCACGCCCTGCCCACCGTGGCCGGTGGCGACGGTCAGGCCCTCGCGCAGCCGACCCACGATGGGGCGGGCGTCCGGCGTCATCGGCCGGACCCCCCACCACGAGCCGATCACCCGAACGCCCTCGAGCGCCGGCACCAGGCGGATGGCCCGCCGGAGGATCTCCCGGGGGACCGACGGGTCCTCAGGTTCCGCTCCCAGCGCAGCCTCCCGCGACGATCCCGCCAGGACCGTGCCGTCCGGGTTCTGCTGCATGAGGGTTCCGAAGAAGGGCTCCGAGGGCGCGGCGGCCGCCACGCCGGCGAGCACGCCCGGCATGGGGTCCTGGCCGGGCAGGGGGTGCCAGCCGCCGGTCTCCACCACGTGCCGGAGCAACGCCGGCGCCGGGCCCAGATGGACCAGGAACCCGCGGGCCGGGGTCACGGGAAGATGGATCCCCAGCGGGCGGAGCAGCGATCCGGTCCAGGGCCCCGCCGCCACCACCACGTGGTCGGCCTCGATCGGGCCCTCGTCGGCGATCACGCCCCGAACGGCGTCGCCGCGCACGAGCAGCGATCGGACCGGCAGGTTCCGGAGGATCTCGGCGCCGGCCTCCCGGGCCGCGAGCGCCATGGCCACCGTGAGCGAGGCCGGGTCCACCAGTCGCCCGTCCCGCAGCAGCCAGCCCTCGGCGTAGTCGGGACCGAGGCCTGGCTCCGCCCGGCGGAGGTCCTGGCCCACCAGGTGCTCGACCTGGACCCCGCAGGCCGCGGCCGCATCGGCTTCGGCCTCCGCGGGAACGCGCTCGGCGTCGGCGTCGGAGGAGGCCACGATCAGGAACCCCATGGGTTCGGAAGCGATCCTGACCAGGTCGGGCTGGTGCTCGGCGACGTCCCGGTAGGCCTCCAGGGCGGCCGTGGCCATGGGAACGAGGGCCGGGTCGGTGGGGGTCAGCAGCAGGCCGTGGTTGCGCCCGGACGCTCCGGCGGCCAGATCGCTGCGCTCGACCAAGGTGACCCGCAGTCCCCGGAGGGCGAGCTCCCGGGCACACGCGCAGCCCACCACCCCGCCCCCGACCACGATGACGTCACGCCCTCGCACGGTCGAAGCCTACCGGCAGGTACAGTCGGCGCCGTGAGACGCCGTCTCGCCGCAGCCCTCGCCGCGGTGGCCGTTGCCGCGGTCATCTCGCCGACCGCCATGGCCCACGCGGCCCACGCGGCCCACGCGGCCCACGCCGCCCGGGCGCCCGAGCCGAACGCCCACAAGCCCCACATCGTGTGGAAGAGGATCCCGTTCGGCCCGAAGCGCCGGCGCGAGATGGCCGCCTACTCCAAGCGGCACTACGGCACTCGCACCTGGCGGCTCCGCCATCCCCACGTGATCGTGGAGCACTTCACCGGAGGCACTTCCTTCTCGTCGGCCTGGAACACCTTCGCCGCCAACGGGCCCGACCTGGGTGAGCTCCCCGGCACCTGCGCCCACTTCATCATCGACACCGATGGGACCATCTACCAGCTGGTTCCGCTCGGGATCCGGTGCCGCCACACGGTCGGCCTGAACTACACCGCCATCGGGATCGAGGACGTCGGGCAGAGCGACGGCCAGATCCTCGAGGATCCGAAGCAGATCTCCGCCTCGTACCGGCTGACGCTCTGGCTGGTGCAGCGCTTCCACATCCAGCTGCGCAACGTCATCGGCCACAACGAGAGCCTGATCAGCCCGTACCACAAGGAGCGCTACGCCTCGTGGCGATGCCAGACCCACAGCGACTGGAACCACCACGACATGCAGCGGTACCGCAAGCACCTGAAGGTCCTGGCGCGGCGGCATCACGTGCCCATCGGGCCGCCCCCGGACTGGGTCGATCCGCATTGCTGAGCGCCCGTAGCATTGCCGCGCGACTGTCCCGACATGTACGTTCTCTGCGTGCAGGAAGTCCCGGGGCGCCCCAGCTCCCGACCAGAACCGCCTGATCCGGATTCGACGGGTTCCAATCGTCGCACCCTGAGCTCGCTGGTGATCCCACTGGGAGTGGTGATCAGCCTGGTCGGTCTGGTCGGCGACCTGGTGTCCCACATCGCCTCACCGGCAGCCCGGGCCAACGAGCAGTTCATCGTGCTCGGTTCCGGGAACAATCCCTGGAACCTGGTCCTGCTGGCGGGCATCCTGGTCACGGCGGTGGGCGGGATCGCCTGGGTGGTTCGCCTGCGGACCGAATCGGGCGCCCTGGTCGGGGCGGTCATGGTCGTGCTGCTGGTGGCGACCGTCGCGCTGGCCGGATGGGCGGGATGGCGGAACGCGCACACCCCGGCGGTGGCGCAGGCCGGTGCCCCCGGCGCCAACAGCCTGGCCGAACGCGTCGCCGCCGCCGCTGCGGCGGGCGCGGTGAAGTCGACATCCGATGGGCACGCCGGGCACGCCGGGCATGTCCACGCCGCCGGGGCGGAGGGTGCGTCGTCCTTCGGGGAGCACTCCCATGGCAAGCCCGGTCCGGTGACGCCCGCCGAGGCCGCGGTCCTGGACCGGCAGCTGGCCGCGGCGAAGAGGGCCAGCGCCAAGTACCGCGACATCGACGTGGCCCGCAAGGACGGCTACTTCCAGGTCACCCAGTTCATCCCGGGGCTCGGGCTGCACCTGGTGAACCTGCACATCTCGAACAAGACGTTCGACCCGGCCCACCCCCAGATCCTGCTGTACTGGCCCCGGCCCTCCGGGAAGATGGTGCTCGCGGGAGTGGCCTATCAGTTCGCCCACACCAGCGACACGCCGCCCGACGGGTTCGCCGGTGGGTCCGACGTGTGGCACTTCCACACCGATCTGTGCTTCCTGCCGGGGGGATCGGTCACCATCTCGAGCGCGGACGGGTGCAAGCTGGCCCACGGGTACTTCCAGGCCCAGACGGCCTGGCTGCTCCACGCGTGGATCTGGAAGTCGAACCCGGGCGGTGTGTTCACCGAGTACAACCCGAACGTCACGTAGGGCGCGTTCGAGGCCGAATTACTTCTTCTTCTTGGCTCGGCTCTTGGCTCCGCCGCCCTGCCCTCGCTCCTGGACCCGCTTCGCGGCCTTGAGCCCGGCGTCGGACACCCGCTTGCCCACCTCGGGCGCCTTCTTGGCCACGTCGCGGCTGACCTTGGCCACCTGCTTGCCGACGGCGGGAGCCTTCTCGGCGACGCCCTTCACCGCTTTCGGCGCCTTCTCGGAGATGGTCTTGGCCACGGAGGGCGCTTTCTTCGCGACCTGCTTGCTGACCTTGGCCACCTCCCTGGCCACCTTCGGAGCTCGCTCCGCGATCTCCTGGAAGACCTTCTCCGCTGACTGGACGATGCCACTTCGCTTGTCGGCCATCCCGACCACCTCCCGCTTCGCGATGAGTGCCAGTGTGCGGGAACCGGGCCCGGCGGACAAACGGAAGGGCGCGAGCCCCTCGGCCCGCGCCCCTGAGTCCGTCTCGCTTCGAGGGGTTCCCGCCTACGCGGCCACCGCCACCGCGGCCTCGGTCTCGGTCTTGGTGAAGGAGAACATGGCCCCGAGCCCGCCCTGGCGGTGCACCAGGTACAGGGACATCGCGCCCCCGATGGCCATGTTGGCGAACTGAAGCGGGGGGAGGACCACCAGGGTGATGCCGGGGGAGAAGGCGAACACCGCGAGGGTCTGCTCCACCGCCAGGACCAGGAACAGCACTCCCCACACCGCGGACAGGGCCGCGAACACCGAGTCCCAGGGCTTTGAGGTCCAAAGGGCCTTGGCGTCGGAGCGGGCCTCCTCGGAGGACCCCGCCGCGAACAGGATGGCGAGGGTCCGAAGGATGGGGCGTCCACACGCGGCCGACCCGGCGATCCCGATCCCCACCGCCGCCGACATGACCGGGGCCTTCAGCAGGATGAAAAGGGGCGAGGAGGACAAAAGGCCGAGGACCGAGGTCACCACGGCCCCCCCCAGAAAGCCCAGGGAGGCGGCGGAGGCCTTGCGGCCTCGGACCTTGGCCTTCACCACGTCGGTGACCGGGAGCATGGAGGCCACCACCAGGGCGAGGAGCGAGGTCATGAAGTGCGAGGCCACCGCGTAGATGGCGGCGGGCAGGACCATCCCGTACAGCACCTGCTGGGTGATCATCTGGCGGTGTTCCCGGGTCATCTTCCCTCTCCCTTCG
>JALYLZ010000013.1 GCA_030774015.1 Actinomycetota bacterium
CCCGGCGGCCGCCGGGGCCGGTGACCGCAGCCACGCCCGTGGCTTCGGCCCCGCCCCGCCCCGCTCGCTGCTGGTCGAAGGTGGCCCGGGGATCCTGCGCGGAGGCCTTCCCGGCCCGGAACACCGCGAAGCGAAGGGTGATTGCGCCCGCTGTCCCGAGGGCCCCGCCCAGCCGGGCCTTCCATCTGCCCCTTCCGGGGAGCACCGACAGCGCGAGGCTCGCCCCCGTCAGGGCCTTGGCGGTCCGCCACAGCGCGCCGGACAGGCCCTCGTGGAGCGGCCGTCCGACCCGTTCCACGACGTCGGCCTCTCGCTCCACCGCCTGGGCCGCCGCCAGCTCGGCCAGCTTCCCGGCGACGCCGTAGCGACGCACGATGCGCTCCTGGCGATCCGACAGTCCCATCAGCTCGAGGAGCGAGGCGGCGGAGGCCACCGACGAGGCCAGGAACAGCAGGGGGAGCGTCCGGCGGGTGGCCTGCCACACCGGGACGGCCGTGTTGGAGAGCAGCACGGCCGTGTACCCCGACAGGGGCAGACCGAGGCTCCCCGCCCCGATCCCGGCCGCGTCGCCGGCCACCCCCAGCAGTCCGCCGGTCTCGGCGAGGAGGGCGGAGCCGGCGGTGAGGACGGACGCGGAGGAGAGCACCCAGGAGCCCAAGTTCATCGGCGAGCTCGGGCGAAACACCCGGAGCATGTTCAGGAATCGGGACGGCCGGCCGAGGTCCGCGATCAGCAGGGCCGTACCGGCCGCGCCGCCGGCCGCGCCGACCCATCGGCACCGCTTCACCAGGCCGGCGAGGTCCCGGCGGTCGGCCATCTGGGACACCGCCCCCAGCACCGCGGCGGCCCCCGCCGCCCCACCGGCGAAGAAGTACGTGGGGACGGTCCAGATCCAGGTGGGCTCCTTCAGCGTGGGCCGGTCGTAGTACGTCGGCTCCGTGCGCCGGCCGCCGTCGGTGGAGGGGACCTCACCCCACACGTCGTGCGCGACGGAGCCCTCCGCCCGATCCCGATTCGCGGGAACCGTCTGCTCGGAGGCCTCGCCCGCCAGCACGCCGACCGAGGGGTCGATGAACCGCCCCTCGCCGTACCGGTCCGGCGCGTCCTGGACCAGGGCGTCCTCGTCGCTCACCGGGCAGCTTTCCCGCTCGACATCACCGCGCCGAGCGCGGCCAGGGCCATGGCCGCGGCGCCCACCAGCACCCGGCCCCACGCCTCCGCGGCCTTCTTCCTCGGCGCCACCGGGTCGGGCGGGAGGTTGTAGACCTCCGGTTCGTCCACCAGCAGGAAGAACGCGTTCAGCCCGCCCGTTCCCGGCTGGTTCGCCTCGTCGACCCCGTACAGGTAGGCCTCGGTGACGCCGCGGTCGTGGAGCTGCCGGACCCTGGCCTCGGCCCGGTCGCGGAGCTCGGCCAGGTCGCCGAACACGATCGACTCGGTGGGGCAGGCCTTGGCGCAGGCCGGCGTCATGTCGTCCTTCAGCCGGTCGTAGCAGAGCGTGCACTTCCAGGCCCGCCCGTCGTCGGCCCGCCGGTCGATCACCCCGAACGGGCATCCCGCGACGCAGTACCCGCACCCGTTGCAGATGTCCGGCTGGACGTACACGGTGTCGAACTCGGTCCGGACGATCGCGCTCGGGCTCCTCGTGCTCGCCCTTGGTGGGGTAGTCCCACGTCAGGTCCAGAAGCGGGCGGTCCTTGGGGTCGGTCGATCCGGCGTACAGCGCCTTCAGCCGGCGGCCCAGGTGGAACATGAACCACAGGTCGCTGCGCGCGTCGCCGGGCGGCTCGATGGCCGCGTGGTGGTACTGGAGGAGCCGCTGGGTGTTGGTGAACGTCCCGTCCTTCTCCGTATGCGCGGCGCACGGGAAGAAGAACACCTCCGTCTTGATGTCCTCCGGCTTGACCTCGCCCCGGGCGATCTCCGGCGCGTCGCGCCAGAACTCCGCCGATTCTGTCGGTGTGAAGTCGCGGACCACCAGCCAGTCCAGCTCGCGGAATCCCTTGCGGTGCAACGCTCCGTGCATCGAGCCGACCGTCGGGTTCTCCCCCATCAGGAAGTAGCCCTTGCCCGCGCCGTCGGCCATGTCGGCCACCGTGGTCATGTGGGAGTGGTCACCGGTGAGATGCGGCAGGTGGTCGAAGCACCAGTCGTTCGATCTCTGCGCCGCGTCGCCGAACCACGCCTTCAGCAGCGACACCAGGTACTTGGGGAGCTCGCTCCACAGGCCGGCGTCGGTCCCCGCCAGCTCCAGGTACCGCTTCAGGGAGGTGTCCGTCTTGGCCTTCGGCATCGGGATGTACCCGGGAAGGAGGTCGTACAGCGTCGGGACGTCCGTGGATCCCTGGATCGAGGCGTGGCCCCGGAGCGCCAGGATCCCGCCGCCCGGCCGGCCGATGTTCCCCAGCAGGAGCTGAATGATGGCCGCGGTACGGATGTACTGCACCCCGACGGAGTGCTGCGTCCATCCGACCGCGTAGCAGAATGCCGAGGTCCGCTCCGGGCCGCTGTTGTCGCACAGGGCCTCCGCCACCCGCAGGAACAGGTTCTGAGGGATGCCGCAGATCTCCTCGACCATCTCCGGCGTGTACCGCGCGTAGTGGCGCTTCACGATCTGGAACACGCACCGGGGGTCCTGGAGGCTCGGATCGAACTTCGTGGGCCGGTCGCCCATCCCGGCGCCGGCCTCCATGGCCTGGGCCTGCCCGATGAGGTGGGCCATCTCCATGTCGCCTGCCGACGAGGGGGAGTGGGCGCCCTCGTACTGCCACGACTCGGGGTCGTAGGCGCCCTTCTCACCGTCCCACCCGCTGAACAGCCCGTCCAGGTCCTCGGTGTCGCGGAACTCCTCCGCCACGATGGCCGTGGCGTTGGTGAAGTTCACGACGTAGTCGTGGAAATACCGGTCGTTCTGGAGGATGTGGTTGACGATCCCGCCCAGGAAGGCGATGTCGCTGCCGGCCCGGATGGGCACGTGGACGTCGGCCATGGCGCTGGTCCGGGTGAACCGGGGATCGACGTGGATGATGGTCGCGCCTCGGTTCTTCGCCTCCATCACCCACTGGAAGCCCACCGGATGGCACTCGGCCATGTTGGACCCCTCGATGACGATGCAGTCAGCGTTCTGGAGGTCCTGCTGGAAGGTGGTGGCGCCGCCCCTTCCGAACGAGATCCCCAGACCGGGGACCGTGGAGCTGTGTCATATGCGGGCCTGGTTCTCGACCTGGATCACCCCGGTGGCGGCGGTCAGCTTGCGGATCAGGTAGTTCTCCTCGTTGTCGAGCGTGGCGCCGCCGAGGAAGGCCATGGACAGGGTCCGATTGGTCCGGTTCCCCTCGTCGTCGGTCTCCTCCCAGTGCTCGTCGCGGGCCCTCTTGTAGCGCTCGGCCACCATGTCCATGGCCTGCTCCAGCGGGATCTCCTCCCACCGGGTGCCGTGCGGGCGGCGGTACAGGACGCTGTGGACCCGGTGCGAGCCGGTTACCAGCTGGAAGGTGGCCGCGCCCTTCGGGCACAGCCGGCCCCGGGAGATCGGCGAGTCGGGGTCCCCTTCGATGTCGGTGATCCTGCCGTCGGACACGTAGACGTTCTGGCCGCACCCCACGGCGCAGTAGGGGCAGATGGACTTGACCACCTTGTCCGCGGTGCTGGTCCGCGGGACCAGCTCGATGCTCCGCTTCGAGAAGGAGGTCCGTCCGAAGCCCGTCCAATCGCGGCTCTTCAGCTGATCGAGGACGGGCCAGCGATCGAGGAAGCCCACGCGCGTACCTCCGTTCCGTCTCCTGCGGGTCGGCGATGATGTTCGTTCCCGGGCGGGGTTCGAGCAAACGCGTGCGTCCAGAGCCGGATCGCAGAGCGACGTAAGGACCTCGCGGCTAGGTGTCTCCCAAGTCGGTGCTGGTGATAGCGGGAGTCTGGGTGGGTGACGCGTTCAGCAGAACTCAGCGAGGCGGCGTGTCCGTGGCGTGTCCGTCCGCAGCGGACAAGGGGAAGGAGAGTACCCACTCCTTGCCGTTCTCAGTGTATTGCGCGCCTGGCGCTTGCGGCAAGACCCGGGTCGTGCTGCAGAATCTCCGGCCGAAACCGGAATCTACGGGGACGGGGGTGGCGTATGGCCGAACATGCGGTGGTGGTAGTCGGAGGCGGCCCGACGGGGCTGATGTTGGCGGGCGAGTTGGCGCTGGCGGGGGTCGACGTTGCCATCGTCGAGCGGCGCGCCAGCCAGGACCTTCCCGGCTCGCGCGCAGGCGGTCTCCACTCACGCACCATCGAGGTCCTCGATCAGCGCGGCATCGCCGATCGGTTCCTGTCGGAGGGACAGAAAGCCCAGGTCGCGGGGTTCGCCGGGACCCGCTTGGACATCAGCGACTTTCCCACCCGCCACCCCTACGGGCTCGGGCTGTGGCAGAACCACATCGAGCGCATACTGGCCGGCTGGGTCGGCGAGCTGGCGGTGACGATCTACCGCGGACGTGAGGTGACCGGTTTCGCGCAGGACGGCGCCGGCGTCGACGTCGAGCTGTCCGATGACCAGTCGCTGCGGGCGCAATATCTCGTCGGGTGCGACGGAGGACGCAGCCTGGTCCGTAAAGGAGCCGGCATCGAGTTCCCCGGCTGGGATCCGACGACGAGCGCCCTGCTCGCCGAGGTCGAGATGACCGAGGAGCCGGAATTGGGCATTCGCCGCACTTCCTCGGGCATGCATGCCCTGGGCAAGGTCGAGTACGAGATCAAGGACGGCGAGGTGGTCTACAAGCCAGGGGGGACGGTCGGGGTCATGCTGACCGAGTCGCAGGTCGGCACGAGCGAGCCCACCCTGCGCGATCTCAGCGAGGGCCTCATCGCCGTATACGGGACCGACTACGGGATCCACAGTCCCAC